>JBKCXA010000020.1:0-2851 GCA_046316935.1 Prosthecobacter sp. | reverse complement strand
CAGAGGATGCCGATGGTCCCGGGTCCAAGCACGACGACCCGATCACCGGGCTCGATGCGCGCGTTCTTGACGACGGCGTTGTAGGCGACGCAGCAGGGTTCGGTGAGGCAGGCCTGTTCGAAGGGGAGGTGGTCCGGCACGTGGTGGAGGATGCGCGAGGGGACGCGGACGTATTTGGTCATGGCCCCGTTGACCCCGTAGCCGAAGCCTTTGCGGGTGTTGTCGAGGTTGTAGAGACCGCGGCGGGTCATTGGGTTGTCCTTCGAGATGATCGCGGCGGTCTCGGAGACGACGCGGTCGCCTTCTTTCCAGCCTTCCACGTCTTTGCCGACCTCGATGATGTGCCCGCCGAACTCATGGCCGAGCACGACAGGATAATTCACCGGCCAGGAGTGATCGGAGGTCCATTGGTGCAAATCAGAGCCGCAAACGCCCACATTGGCCACTTCGAGGAGCACGTCCTCGGCACCGATGGTCGGCTTTTCGATCTCACGGATTTCGACGGAACCTTTTTCAGGCGCGAAGTTGACGACGGCAGCGGATTTCATGGTGGGGAAACATGAATCAATCGCCCGATGGCGTCACGACAAAGAATACGCGAAATGCGACGCTCAAGGAGAGCGGTGGGTCGATGGCGATTCCTGGTTTGAGCGCTGCCACTCCAGCACGACGCGAAAGCCGGAGACGGGCAGTCGCTTGGTGCCGGGCATGCGGCGTTCGTAGTCATAGGCGAGGCTGGCGGGCGTGCCGTCGTGAAAGGCGGGGCCTCGCAGTGAGATTTTCCAGCGTGCGGAGGCTGCACTGCCCCAGAGCATGGCAGGATCTTCATTCACCCATTCGGCGACATTGCCGGACAAATCGTAAAGGCCATGGGTCTCGACTGGAAAAGAGCCCACGGGTGAGCTGCGCGGAAAGGGGTCGGAATTCTCAAAGGTGGGCAGATCCGCCGGCCACGCGTCCTCTTTCGCCTCGGGGCCGGCCACGTTCCCGGCTCGCGGCGCGGCATCCGCTCCGCCGCAGGCAGCGAGCCAATCTTGTGTTGTTGGCAGGCGATAATGCTGGTGTGCGGCGAGGCGGCCCTCATGCTGTTCCCGCCAGGTGAGCCAGCGGCAGAAAAGCAGCGCGTCATTGCCTGAAAAGCAAAAAGCCGGGTGATCGGGCGTCACGGGCCAGCCGGGTTTCTCGTAACTGACGTTGGTCCATGAGCCGTCATCCGTGCGGAAGTTCAACACGGAGCGGCGACGGCTTTCGGCACGCAACTCGGTGTCATTGTCCAGCCAGGGGATGTCGAGTTTTTCCATCGTCTCCTGGATGCACGGGTCCACATCGCGGCGACGCGTCTCGTAGATGGAGAAGAGAACCTTCGTCCCGGGCACGGGCACGAATTTCATGCCGAGGCTGTTCTCCCAAGGTTTTTCGCGGGTTGCCTGGGACGGGGCGGTAAAGACGACAGGGCGCGGTTTCATCCGCTCGCGCTGCCACCAGGCGCTGGCGGCTGCCACGCTGATGAGCAAGGCCACACCGGCGGCGATGGCGGCGGCGCGTTTCCATTTCCGCGCTCGCAGGCTTCCCGCCGTGTGCTCGCGCCAGAGTGTCATCACGCGCCGGTGCAGTTCCGCGACGGTGGCGGTGCGCTTCACGGGATCCGCCTCCAGCGCCTTGGAAATGATCGTGTCAAACTCGCGCGGCAATCCGGTGAGCCTTGAGAGGGGCGAGTATTTCCCGAGCGGCATCGTGCCGGTGAGCAGATGATAAAGCAGCACACCGAGCGAGTACACATCCGTCTCTGGCCCGGCGCTCGTGGTGCCCGTCATGCGCTCGGGTGCGAGGTAATAGGCGGTGCCGAATTGATCCGTCGTGGCCGTGAGACAACCGATCGCCGATGCATCGCCGGTCTCGCGCGCGAGACCGAAGTCGGCCAGCTTCACCGTGCCATCACGTCCGATGAGGATGTTCGAGGGCTTGATATCGCGATGGATGAGCCCGTGCGCATGCGCGTGCTCCACAGCGGCGCATGTCTTGTCAAAGATTTCCATCGCGCGCTCGTGCGGCAGCTTCTCCGCTCGCAGCAGCCGGCCCAGATCGCAGCCCTGCACCAGCTCGGTGATGAGGCACAAGCTGTCGTCCTCGGTTTCGCAGTCATCGATCAGCCGCACGATGTTCGGATGATCGAGAGAGCGAAGCAGCCGGGCCTCGTTTTGAAAACGCGCCACCATCGCGGGGTCGGTGCTCCATCGCGGATCGAGCACCTTGATCGCCGCTGGCGTCCCATCCGCCACCGACTCGGCGTGATACACCCGCCCCATGCCCCCAGCACCGAGCGTGCCGATGATGCGCCACCCATCGATCTCCGGTGTACCATCCGCCTTGCTGGACGGAGCTGCTGCATACGCGGCAAGCCAGCCCATGCCGTGATCCAGCGCGCCGCGCGCGAGGCACTTGGCGCACAGTCCGCCGATGGACGGCAGCGCGGCGCCGCATTTCGGGCAGTGGTTTTTTTCAGGCAGAGCGTTCATGGGCCAGGGCTTGCACGAGGTAACGCAGCTCCGCCTCGATCTCGGCGGAGGTGGCCGCCGGATCGAGCGTGCCCGCCACCTCGGCGCGCAGACGCTCCGCCATGCGGCGGCGCAGGCGGTGGATTTCGATGCGGATGGATTGCTCTCCCACGCCGAACTGAGAACCGATCTGCGTGTAAGGTTGCATCTCATCCGTGGAAATCAGCGCGGGCTTCAGCGCGGCGAAGAGATCCTCGCGCCCGCGCTTCGCATACGTCTCGGCCAGAGAGGAGACCGCGCGTTCGAAAATCGTCCAGGCCCAGTGCTGATCAAAAGCCTCGTCGCCATCGCCCTCA
>JBKCXA010000019.1:0-14844 GCA_046316935.1 Prosthecobacter sp. | reverse complement strand
TCGTGCAGACCGTGCCGAAAAAGCGCATCCAGAGCCTCAAAAAGCTCAAAGGCCGCAGCCTCATGTTCGAACCCTCCATGCTCGGCCTCACCGAGCAAGGCATCGCCGACATCGTGGCGTATTTGAAGAGCCTGTGAGCACGGGCGCGGGACCTCATTGACCTTGCTGACGTCACTGACGTCAATCCGGTCACTGAGGTCATCAAGGTCAAACTCCCGCCCCCTCGCCCCTCAATTTCTCGTCCGGTTTCAGCCGCTCGTGCGGGATGCAGTTTCCGAATCGTCTCTTTTGTCGCAAAAACACCCGGCAAAGGCACGACTTAGAAGTCCTTTCAACCGCATGAAACACACTCTCCTCACTCTGCTCTCGCTCGCCACCTTCGCGACGGCTGCGCCCCTGGTCTATGAAGGCACCGAAGGGCCTGGCAAAGGCAAGCACATCGTCTTCATGGCGGATGACCATGAGTATCGCTCCGAGGAGTCGTTGCCGGGATTGGCGCGGCTTTTGGCGAAGCATCAGGGCTTCAAATGCACCGTGCTGTTTGGCATTGATCCGGCATCGGGCGAAATCGTCGCGGGCGATGCGTCGAACATGCCGGGCATCGAGGCGCTGGACACCGCGGATCTCGCGGTGGTGTTCCTGCGCTTCCAAAACTTCCCCGCGGAGCAGATGAAGCACTTCGACGACTACCTGAAGCGCGGCGGACCCGTCGTGGGCCTGCGCACGGCCACGCATGGCTTCAAGATTCCGAAGGACGCACCCTACGCGAAGTATTCGTTCGACTACAAAGGCAGCGACTACGAGCTCGGCTTCGGCCATCAGGTGCTCGGGCAGACCTGGGTAGGTCACTACGGCACGAATCACAAGCAGAGCACGCGCATCGCCCTCGTGCCGGACAAAGCGGCGCATCCCATCCTGCGCGGCGTGAAGGACGTCTGGGTGCAGGCAGGCGGCTATGTCGGCAAACCGACCACCGGTGAGATTTTGACCATGGCGCAGCCGCTCAATGGCATGACGCCCGATTCCCCCGCCGACACCACCAAGCCGCCGATGCCGAGCGAGTGGACGCGCAGCTACAAATCCGCCTCCGGCAAAGAAGGCCGCGTTTTCACGTCTCTGTATGGCACCTCCGAAGACATCACGAACGACGGCTACCGCCGCCTGCTCGTGAACGGCATCTTCTGGGCCCTCGGCCTCGAAGAGCAGATCAAAGCCGACCTCAACATCGCCTTCGTCGGCCCCTTCAAGCCGAACACCTTCGCCGGTGGCGCTTACGCCCGCGGCATCAAACCAGAGATGTATGCCGGCTTTGAAAGCCCGATCCCCGCGAATGCGAACACGAAGAAGCCGGAGAAGAAGAAAGAGGCCAAACAAGCAGCTGCGGCTCCTGCGGCCGCGACCGTCGATGCCAAACCGAGCGTCGCCACGGGCAAACCAGCCCGTTTTGTCCGCATCGAGATTCCGGGCGAGCGTCAGTGCATTCAGATCGCCGAGATTGAAGTGCTGAGCGGTGGCAAGAACATCGCGAAGGGTGGGAAGGCCACGCAATCGACCACCGGGCACGGTGGTGATGCGAGTCGGGCGATGGATGGCGACAAGAGCCCGAACTACGGCAAGGGCATGACGCACACCATCGAGAACAAGCCGAATCCGTGGTGGGAGCTGGATCTGGGCTCGGCGCAGCAAGTGGATTCGATTGGTCTTTGGGCACGTCAGGGCTTCCCGGAGCGTCTGGGGGGCTTCACGCTGAGTTTGCTCGATGAGGCACGCAAACCGGTGTTTGAGGTCAAAAACGTCGCGGGACCGGAAGCGATGACGATTGATGTCAAAGGCGGCGGCAAGCTGGCTTACCTCACGTTTGATGGCAAACCGGGTAAACCCGCGGTCAAAGGCAGTGGTGGCGGTCGTTCTGCTCCAGCACCCAAAAACGAGCCTGCGCTCGTCGAGGTGCCTGCGGACTACAAAGACACGCTGCCCTTCGCTTTCAGCAAAGGCGACACCGTGGCGATCCTCGGCAACGGCCTGCCGGACCGCATGCAGCATGATGGCTGGATGGAGACCGTGCTGCAAAGCGCCTTGCCCGAGCAAAACGTGCGCTTCCGCAACATGAGCGCCAGCGGCGACCGCCCGAACTCCTTCCCGCGCAGCGGCGGGCACATGCACATGACGGATTACCTGCGTCATGTGAAGCCGGATGTCGTGTTCGCCTTCTTCGGCTACAACGAGTCCTTCGACAACAAGCCGGACGACTTCAAAAAGCAGCTCGTCGATTTCGTGAAGTATGTGCGCGGCACGAAGCCCAATGGCAAAACCTTCCCGCGCATCGTGCTCTTCAGCCCCATCGCGCATGAGGACACGAAAAACCCGAACGTGCCGAACGGCGCGGAGCACAATCCGCAGCTCGAAGCCTACACGAAGGCCACCGAAGCCGCCGCGAAGGAAGCGGGCGTGGGCTTTGTCGATCTCTTCCACCCCTCGCTCGATCTTTTCAAAGCCGCGAAAGAGCCGCTCACGATCAATGGCGTGCATCTCAGCGCTGAAGGCAATCGCCAGCTCGCGGAAGTCATCGCGAAGGCCTTGCTCGGCAAGGAAGTGACCGCCTCCGCCTCGCTCGAAGAGCTGCGTGAGGCCGTGATGGAGAAGGATGTGCATTGGAATGCCCGCTACCGTGCCCGCGATGGCAATGACGTGTGGGGCGGCCGCTCGACGCTCTCCTTCACCGATGGTCAAACCAACGCCGTGGTGCTCCAGCATGAGCTGACGATGCTCGATGTGATGACCGGCAATCGCGATGCCAAAGTGTGGGCGCGATCCAAAGGCGGCGATCTCAAAGTCGATGACAGCAACGTGCCGCCACCCGTGCCGGTGATTTCCAATGTCGGTGGCAAATCCAAGTCATCGAGCGCCATGAAGGAAGGCCGCACCGAATACATCAGCGGCCAGGAAGCCATCAAGCACATGGCCTTTGATCCGCGCTTTGAAGTGAGCCTGTTTGCCGATGAAGCGCAGTTCCCGCAGCTCGTGAATCCCGTGCAGATGCAGGTCGATACCAAAGGCCGCCTGTGGGCCGCCGTGTGGCACACCTACCCGATGTGGGAGCCTCTCAAAGAGATGAAGGACGCCCTCGTGATCTGCCACGACGACAACAAGGACGGCAAATGCGACCGCATGACGGAGTTCGCCCGCGTGCAGAATCCGCTCGGCTTTGAGTTCTGGAATGGCGGCGTCATCGTCACCTGCGCCCCGGACATCATTTTCCTCAAAGACACCGATGGCGACGACGTGGCCGACGTGCGCACCATCATGCTGCAAGGCGTCGATTTCGCCGACACGCATCACGGCGCGAACAACCTCGTCATGGGCCCCGACGGCGGCATCTACTGGCAGAGCGGTGTCTTCATGGTGCACAATCACGAGCATCCGTGGGGCCCCTCGCTGCAGACCGGTAGCAGCGCCATGTATCGCTTTGATCCGTGCCGCTTCACCATCGCGAAGCACGCCGACAACTCACCAAACCCACACGGCATCGCCTTTGACACCTGGGGCTATCACTACGCCACCGACGGCACCGGCGGTCGTGCGTATCAAGTGCGCCCCGAGGGCAACGGCTTCAAAATGTATGAGCTTTTGAAGAAGGAAGTGCGCCCCGTCACCGCGAGCGAAGTCGTCAGCAGCACCCACTTCCCCGAAGACATGCAGGGCGACTTCCTCATCTGCAACGTCATCGGCTTCCTCGGCATCAAGCATTACGATCTCGCCCGCGATGGCGACAAAGCCACCGTCTGGGGCGAGCCTGCGGGCGCGGAACTCACCGTCAAAGTCACGCAGGCCGACGGCAGTGTCACCGAGGACAAATCCCGCGGCCTGCTCATGAGCGGCGACAAAAACTTCCGCCCCAGCGATGCCATCTTTGGTGAAGATGGCGCGCTTTACATCGCCGACTGGCACAACGTCATCATCGGCCACATGCAGCACAATGTGCGTGATCCGAACCGCGACCACAAACACGGCCGCATCTACCGCATGACCGCCAAAGGCCGCGAGTTGCAGAAGCCCGTCGCCATCGACGGCCAGCCCATCCCCGCGCTGCTCGAAAACCTCAAGCACCCGACCGACAGCGTGCGCCATCGCACCCGTGTTGAGCTCAGCGAGCGCCCCACCGCCGAAGTCATCGCCGCCACGAAGGAATGGATGAAGCAGTTCGACGCCACGAAGAAAGAAGACGCCCATCACCTTCTCGAAGCCCTCTGGCTCCACCAGCAGCACAACGTTCGCGACACCGCCCTGCTCGCCAAACTGCAAACCAGCCCCGAACTCCACGCCCGCAACGCCGCCAACGTCGTGCAGCAACTTTGGTTCAACGTCGAAGCCAGCACCAAAGGCGGCGTCATCGCCGGAGAAGTCGAGGAAAAGGCCCAGAAGTCCGGCATCCTCAGCGACACCGCCGACCTGACCACCATCCGCATCGCCACCATCCGCGAGCGCCTCATGTATGACGTGAAGGAACTCAACGTGAAGGCCGGCAAGAAGATCAAGCTCACCTTCGCCAACACGGATGTGATGCCCCACAACCTCCTCGTCACCAAGCCCGGCAAAGCCGACGCCGTGATGAACGCCGCCATCGTCATGGGCGCCGCCGGTTTCGAAAAAGGCTTCATCCCCGCCGGTGACGACGTGCTTCATCACACCAAGCTTCTCGACATGAGCAAAGAGGAGACTCTGGAGTTCACGTTACCCGCTCCAGGCGATTACCCATTTGTTTGCAGCTTCCCCGGCCACGGCATTATCATGCGCGGGGTGCTGAAGGCGAAGTGATCGGGGCACCACACTCGCGAGGTGAAGGCCTCAGCCACCGCCGTTCTCTGTGACTCAGCCGACGAGGGGATGCGTCCGCTTCACCAGCGGGAAGGCCACTCGCTCGCCACTCAGGCCTGCGGCGAAGATGCCGTGGGCCATTTCGATGGCTTTGAGGGCGCGTTCGCCGGACGCGAGTGGCTCACGTGAGTCACGGATGGCATCGAGCCAGTCGCGAACGGCACGACGGTGAGATGCGTCGTAGCCGGTGAGGCTTTCAAAGGTGGTCTCCGTGGCAGGATCAACACCGCCGGTCCAGGTTTGCCAGTTCTCGACACGTGTCGTGGCCTCGCGATCTGGATTTGGCAGCAGCGAGATGCCGGGAGCGAAGCCGGATTTCAGCCGCACGATGCCCTGGGTGCCGATGATCTCCATGCCGAATGGACCGGCGGCTTTTTCGAGGCCGACGCGGCTACGGAAAGTGATGTTGATGCCCGACTTCATCGCGAGATGAGCAAAGATGTCATCACCAACCACCGGACCGACTTTGTCGGAAGGCGATTCCTTGGCATCGGCGAGCAGCGCAGGGCGTCCTTGATGGCGGATGCTGGCCTGGCACCACTCGACATCGCCGGCGAACAAACGGGCAAGGTCGAAGACGTGCAGGCCGAGGACCATCATGTCCTGCCCGCCGGCTCGTGAACCCATTTTTCCGACGGTGTGGATTTCGAGGAGATCGCCGATGAGGCCTTCGCGGAGGGCTTTTTCCAATCGGAGCACTCCGGGAGCCATGCGGGTGACATGGGCCACGGCCACGCGGAGGCTTTTTTGCTTTGCGAGGCTCAAAATGGCATCTCCCTCGGCGAGCGTGATGGTGAATGGTTTTTCGAGGTACACATGCGCACCGGCCTCCAAGGCGGCGATGGCCATGTCATGGTGCTCCGTGGCCCAACGGGGTGCGATGGCGACGAGGTCGGGCTTTTCCTTGGCGAGCATCTCGCGGTAGTCGGCATAGCCTTTCGTGGCTCCGCTGGATGTCATGGCTTTGGTGCGTCCCGCCTCCACCGGATCAGCGACAGCCACGACGGAGACATCAAGCATGCCTTGGAATATCTTATCGATGCCATGACCGTAGTCCCCTGCCCCAGTGTGGCCGATGATGGCGGCTTTTTTGACCGACAATGGTGCCGCATCAAGCAGGCGTGAGGTGGCGAAGGCCGTGCCGGTGGCGAGAAGACGGCGGCGAGTGACGAAAGCGGGCTTCATGGTGATGAAGCCGATACGCGGCTCAGGCGAGAAAGCGTTCAGCCATGGCGATGTCACCAGGGAGGGTGATTTTTGGGTTGGGCGTGTGATTCTCGACGACGAAGACGGGCTCACCGAGGTGCTGGAGGGCGGAGACTTCATCGGTGACGAGCACGCCATCCCGCAGCACGGCCTCGTAGGCGCGGCGGAGCAGGTCGTGAAGAAAGATCTGCGGGGTCTCCATGACCCAGGCATGGTCACGCTCGATGGAGCCGGTGATGCGGCCATCCCCATCGGCACGCTTCATGGTCTCGGTGACCCGGCGGGCGCAGGTGACGGCTCCTTTGAAACGAGCGGCTTCAATGCAGCGACTGATCTGAGCGACATCGACGAGCGGGCGCGCCCCATCGTGCACGGCGATGACATCGCAATCCGCCGGGACGGCATCGAGACCGGCTTTGACGGAAAAATGACGCTCGGAGCCACCGGGGATGATTTGAGCCAGTTTGGGCACGTCCCACTCCTTCGCGGCGGCTGCGGCTTCTTCACCGGCGACGAGGATGATGGTGGAGACCTCGTCACAGGCCTCGAAGGCGCCGAGGGTGCGGCGCAGCACGGGCTCGCCGCCGATGAGGGCGAGGAGTTTATTGAAGCCCATGCGGCGGCTGCCACCGGCAGCGACGATGATGGCGGCACAGCGGCTCATGCACGATCAGGCGAGACGTTTGGAAACCTCGGAGGAGAGGGTTTTGCCGTCAGCACGGCCGGCGGCACGCTCCTGGAGCACCTTCATCACCGCACCCATCTCCTTCTTCGAAGTGGCTCCGACCTCGGCGATGACAGCTTCGACGAGTTTCACGAGATCTTCGGTGCTCATGGCGGCGGGCAGATACTTCTCCAGGACGGCGATCTCGGCTTTTTCGGTGTCGGCGAGGTCCTGACGGTTGGCGGTTTCGTAGCTGGCGACGCTGTCCTGGCGTTTTTTGATCTCCTTGCGCACCACGCCGAGGGCATCGGCATCCGGCAGCTCGCCCTCAGCTCCGAGTTTTTCAATCGCGGCATACTTGAGGGCGGACTTGAGGCCACGGACGACATTGAGGACGACGGTGTCCTTGGCCTTCATGGCGGTCTTGATGTCTTCGGAGATTTGAGCGGTGAGGGTCATGAGTTGAGGAAATGATTATTGATGCGGAATGAAGACGATCACTTTGGGAGAGGGCGAGCAGGATGACGAGGTTTTTTTACGTCAGGAGGCGCGGGAGAAAGATGATGAGGCCCACAGCGGCGGCGGCGATGCTGGCGGCGAGCACCGCGCCTGCGGCGGCGTCTTTGACATCGCGAATGGCGTCCTCGCGTTCCTTTGAAACACGATCTGCAAGCAATTCGACGGCCGTGTTGAGCAGTTCCGCCGCCCAAACGATGCCGCAGGAGAGCATCACGGCGCACCATTCCCAACGTTCAATGCCGAGCACCAAGCCAAGCACGATCACGGCGGTGGCGACCAGGGCATGCACGCGGAGGTTTCTCTGCGTGCGAAGACCGAAAACAATGCCACGAAACGCATGCGCGAATCCGCGAAGGAAGGCTCGCAACGCGTCGGGGCGGTCGCTCATGACAAGGGCGGCTGATTACTGTCCTGCGGGAGCGGCTCCGCCGCCCGCAACCATGGCGGCATGCATCTCGGCGACCCAACGGGGAGCGTCGGGATGGCCGGGGTTCGCCTTGATGTGGTCGAGCATGTCCTTGAGGGCGTTCAGCGGTGTGGGGCCGTTTCGCAGAAGGTAGCTGGCACGCTGCCACTTTAATCCAGGCAGTTCCTGCTGGCCCCAGATGATGAACTCGGGCTCCGGCATCATGCCTTTCCGGAGAGCGGTCTCGGCGGAGATGCGTGCGTCAAGCTGCGCGGCGAGACCATCCGGTTTTTCTTCTTTGACCTGAGGGAGAATGAACCGTTCCCACATGCCACCGAGGTCCATCGGGCGGCCCGCCCAATCGCCGCCCCCCTGGAGGAAGCGCTCGATCTGGTAGGCCTGGGCGATCACGCTGCCGCTCACTTCGCGGTTGAGGAGCTGTCCGGAACGGCCTTTGAGCTTCTCGGCGTTGGCGACGAGGTCTTGAATGTAGGCGGTGAGCTTCGGAATCAGTGCGCTCCTGTCCGCAGGCTTGGTCTCACGGGCTTCCAGCGTGAGGATCATGTATTGAATGTGGAGGCGAGCGGCGGTGCCCATGTCGCCATCCTGATCCTCGGTCTTCTTATCGGATCGGCGCTCGGCATTGCGATCCATCTGCTCCTTGCGCTGGCGCTCCTCGGTCTTGTCCAGATCCTTGCGGTCCACATTGACGAGCTTTTCGCTGTCGAGGAGGAGATTGAGCGCGGCAGCGTCACTGGCGACGGCGGAACGGAGCTTCTGCATCACCGCGGTGAGCGTGCTGCCCCGCAGCTCCTGAATCTGTTTTTCGAGGTCTGCGAGCTGTTTGGTGATGAGCTCGACCTGCTGGGGCGTGAGCGAGATGGCCGGAAGCGGTGCCTGGGGCACGGGAGCCTCCTCCTGCCGGCCGCCGCCACGAGGGCCGGGTCCCTGCTGGGCGAAAGACGAGATGGATGTGAGGGTCAGACCGGCAACGAGTAGGTTGGGGAACTTCATGGTGGCGTGAGGTGAGCGTTTTAAACCGCGGCTGAAACGATTGGAAGCGGGAAAAGTTAGCGAGCAGCTTTTGGCGGGCTTCGTGGGCATGTTTTACAACGGGGCATTGCGAGCTTGGAAACCCGGCCTAGCATCGCCCTCATGAAATTGACCCATTTTGCGCTCGGACTTATGACCGTGCTCGTCGGCATCACCGGTTATATGGCCTGGGAAGGCCAGCAAGAGGCCCGTGGGCAGAAGCAGGAGCTGGAATTCATGCGCAAGCAGCTCGAGGCCCGCGAGGCCGCTTACCCGAAAAAGCCTGCCAGCGCCTTCGCCCCTTTGTCAACGGAGCCGGTCCAGACGGTAAGCGCACCCTCCACAGCGGTCAGCAAGCCAGCCCCGCTCGTGCCGACAACGACGGAAAATACTCCCGCCCAGCTCACCGCCCTGCAAAAGCAAGTGCTCGGCATGCCCGTGGTGGCCAAAATCACCCAGGTGGAGAAGGACCAGGGGTTTGTGGTGGTGAACGCCGGCAAAAACAAACAGTTCGCCAAAGGCCAGAAGTATGACGTGCGCCGGGGAGACAGCGTGGTGGGCCGGGTGAGCATCTCCGAGGCCATCGAGGAAAAGGAAGCCATCGCGGACATTGATGGCACCATCCGCCTCCCGGGCGTGAGCATCGAACCGGGGGATGAATTGATCCTTCCTGTGACCAAGTAAGCCCCGCATGCCCCGCCAGGATCGCATCGACCTCCTGCTCGTCCGTCGCGGACTGGCCCCCTCGCGTGAGCAGGCCAAAAGGCTCATCATGGCCGGGGAGGTCTTTGTGGCGCAGCGCAAGATCACCCAACCGGGCTGGCTGGTGCCGATGGACAGCGAAATCCTCGTTCGGCAGCCCCCGAAATTCGTCGGACGTGGCGGCTTGAAGCTTGAGGGAGCCTTGGAAACCTTTGGCCTCGACGTCACAGGCCTCACCGCCCTCGACATCGGGGCCTCGACCGGCGGTTTCACGGACTGCATGCTCCAGCGTGGAGCCGCCAAGGTCTTCGCCTTCGATGTCGGCACCAATCAGCTCGCGTGGAAGATCCGTAGTGATCCTAGGGTCGTGAGCCGGGAAAAATTCAATGTGCGCCACATGCGTCCCGAAGACGTCGGAGAACAGGTGGACCTCATCGTAGCGGATGTGTCCTTCATCTCGCTGACCTTGGTGCTGCCGCCTGCATTGGAGGTTCTACGGCCCGGTGGGCGGGCGGTGGTGCTGGTGAAGCCCCAATTTGAGCTCTCCCCGGAAGAGGTGGGCAAAGGCGGCATCGTCCGCGAACCGGAGCGGCATCAAAAAGCCTGCGACAAGATCGAAGCCTTCGTGAAGTCCCACACAAATCTGGAGTGGCTGGGGCTTATCCACTCTCCGATCCAAGGCACCGACGGAAACCAGGAATTCCTGGCTCATTTTCGAAGGATCAACTGAGGTCATTTCCACCTCGGTGCCCGCTCTCAGGAGAAGCCTTATTAAATAAAGGGGCGTCTGATGGCGGCTGCGGGCAGGCTAAAATCTCACAATAGGCACTTTAAACCCTCAGATTCCCGAGTTTTAGGATCAAAAGTGAGAAAATATGAAATTTTGATAACAAAGTCCTTGCAACTGCGATATAATTCCCATATTATCCACTCACGTAGTCAAACAGCCATGAAAACAGCCTTTCCTCAAAACACGCGCACCTCCGGCCGCCCGCACGGTTTCAGCTTCTTCGAAATGATGATGTTTGTTGCCATCCTCGGCATCATCGTCGCCATGGTGGTTCCAATGTGGGGTAGTAATGACGCCTTCTACGCGGCCCGTGACCGTCGGAACGCCCAAGAATTGGTCGCCATCAGCACGATGGCCTCGGCTGCTGGCCTGAATTTCGCCAAGGATGACCAGGGCAATATCCGCGAAAACTTGCTCGAAATCCTCAGCGACATCAGCCATGGCGACTCCGTCAAGGATGGCGCTCTGAAAGGCCGCCACTTCTCGGTTCCTGGCCTGAGCAATGAGGACATCGCGGGCGCCGCAAACTACGTCACCCTGGAGAATGGCGAATTGCGCTACTCCTTTGAGAAGAAGGCCATGCCCCGCGGAAACGGCAGCCTTTGAGACTTTCGCCGCCCCGCTTGGAGTTCTTCTGGCTGTTGGCTCCGAGCGGGGATTGGCGATTCCCCTTCCCTCCTCACTCAAGACGCCCGGATCGACCAGATCCGGGCGTTTTGTTTTCCCGCCAGGTCTTCATAACGATCCGGACAAGGATTCGCGGTTGATGCCGCGTTTGCCTCCCGCTAGTCTCGCGCCCGCCATGCCCAAACCGCTTCAAATTCTCGTCTGGATCGCCATTTCCGCCCTCGGAGCCGGCGCTGTCGCCTTTTCCGCGCTTCACAAGGGGGAGACCATCAACGCGCTGTGGCTCGTGGTGGCCGGTTTGTGCTCGTTTGCCGTGGCGTATCGCTTCTACAGCAAGTGGCTCATGACGAAGGTGCTCGTGCTCGATGCGCATCGTGCCCCGCCCGCTGTGACGCATCAGGACGGCAAGGACTTCGTGCCGACGAACAAGTGGGTCGTCTTCGGGCATCACTTCGCGGCCATCGCCGGACCGGGACCGCTCGTGGGGCCGGTGCTCGCGGCGCAGTTTGGTTATCTGCCCGGCATGCTGTGGATCTTGATCGGCGCCACGCTCGGCGGCGGCGTGCATGATGCCATCGTGATGTTTGCCTCCATCCGCCGCGGCGGCAAATCGGTGGGCCAGATGCTGCGCGAAGAAGTGAATCCTGTCGTCGGCATCGTCGCGATGGTTTCCATCCTCGCCATCATGACCATCCTGCTCGCCGTGCTCGGCCTCGTGGTCGTCAAAGCCATGGCCGAGAGCCCGTGGAGCCTCTTCACCATCGCGATGACCATCCCGCTCGCGCTCATCATGGGCATCGCACACACCAAGATGGGCGTCAGCGTGCGCAACGTGACCATCTTTGGCATCATCGGCCTGCTGGTCAGTGTGTGGGCCGGTAGCAAGCTCGGGGAGTGGGGCGTGCAGCACTACTTTGACCACGGTGGCGAATGGCAGGCATGGGCGATCATGATTTATGGCTTCGCAGCGTCCGTGCTGCCGGTGTGGATGCTGCTCGCTCCGCGTGACTACCTCAGCACCTTCATGAAGATCGGCACGGTGGCCGTTTTGGCGGTCGCGGTCATCTGGGTGGCTCCAGAATTGCACATGCCGAAGATCACGAAGTTCATCGACGGCACCGGGCTCGTCTTTGCGGGCACGCTGTTCCCGTTTGTGTTCATCACCATCGCCTGCGGGGCCATTTCCGGCTTCCATGCGCTCATTTCCTCCGGCACCACGCCGAAGCTGCTCGATAACGAGTCGAACATCCGCAGCGTCGCCTACGGCGCGATGGTCACCGAGATGCTCGTCGCGCTGATGGCCCTCGTCGCCGCCTGTGCGCTGATGCCCGGCGAATACTTCGCCATCAACGCCGGCATGAACAAAACGATGCCACCGGATCAAGTCGTCGCCGCGGTGTCCGCCGCCGGATTCCCTGTCACCGTCGAAAGCATGAACAAGCTCGCTAGCGACATTGGCGAGAAGACCATGTTTGGCCGCGCCGGTGGTGCGCCGACCTTCGCCGTCGGCATGGCGCAAATGTTCGCCCGCGCCTTTGGCGAGAGCTGGATGAGCTTCTGGTATCACTTCGCCATCATGTTTGAGGCGCTCTTCATTTTGACGACCATCGATGCAGGCACGCGAGTCGGGCGATTCATCCTCCAGGACTTCCTCGGCGGCATCTGGAAGCCGCTCGGCAACACCCGCAGCATGCCTGCGAACGTGTTTGCCAGTGCGCTGCTCGTCGGTGCTTGGGGCTGGTTCCTGTATCAAGGCGTCGTCGATCCGCTCGGCGGCATCAACACGCTCTGGCCCATCTTCGGCATCGCGAACCAGCTCCTCGCCGTGATCGCCTTCTGCCTCGGCACCACCATTCTCATCAAAATGGGCAAAGCGCGCTACATGGCCGTCACCGCAGTGCCGCTGGTGTTTTTGATGACCGCCACCTTCAGCGCCGGTTGGATCAAAATCTTCGATTCGAACCCCAAAATGGGCTTCCTGGCCGCCGCGAACGACTTCGCCGCCAAACTCGCCGCTGGAGGCACCGAGAAGCAAATCACCGAATGGACCGCGCAGAAGTTCAACTTCATGGTCGATGTCTATGTGACCGGTTTCTTCCTCTGCGCCGTCGCCATCATCTTCCTCGGCTGCCTCATCGAGTGGATCAAACTCCTCAGCGGCTCGAAGAAAGCCGTCCTCCGCGAGGAAGCCTACGTGGCGCTGCCGGAAGGGGCGTGATGATCCATGCGCACGCTTCTTGCCATCTTCCTGATGTCTTTCCTCGTAGGTTCTGCGCTGGCGGAAAACCTCGTCGAGCTTCGTTATGTGCTCGCCAAGCAGGCTGAAAGAGCTGTCGCAGTGAAGTTTGAAGGAGATGACCTCTGGTTGTCGCCTGAGGTGGTGGTCTCCGATTCGGATATCGAGAAGGCATCGGTAGTCCGCCAAGAACAGGAGTTCATGATCTTCATCACTTTAGGAAACCATGGAGCAAAACGCTTCGATGAATTCGCTGAAACTCATCTTGGCGATCGCATCGCCATCTTGGTGCGGGGCAAGGTGGTAAGTGCTCCGGTGGTGCGTGAGAGAAAGTTTGGAGGCAACATCCAGATCATGGGAAACTTTAGCGAGGACGAGGCTACGCTGCTTGTTTCGGCATTGAATGCCAAACGAGGGTAGGAGGGTTATCCCATGACCTCTCCCCGCCCCTCCGCGAATGCCGTGCTCGGCGCGGTGCTGGCGTTTGGGCTGTGGGGCGTGCTGCCGGTGTATTGGAAGCAGATCGGGCATCTCGGCAGTGATGTGGCGCTGGCGCAGCGGGTGGTGTGGACGATGGCCACCGTGCTGCCTCTGCTGATGCTGCGGGGCGAATGGGCCGCTTTTCTTCAATCGCTTCGGGATCGAAAGCTGATCCAAACCCACGCTTGGTCCGCCTTCCTGCTGGCGATCAATTGGGGCGTCTTCGTGTGGGCAGCGCAGCATGGGCGCATCCTCGATTGCAGCCTCGGCTACTTCATCAATCCGCTGCTGAATGTGCTCATCGGCAGCTACCTTCTCGGCGAGAGGCTCACGGGCCTGCAAAAGCTCAGCATCGCCTCCGCCGCGGCAGGCGTGGCGATGCAGATCGTGCTCGTGGGCCGATTTCCGTGGATCGGACTGCTGCTGGCGGGCAGCTTTGCTCTTTACGGCCTCGCGCGACGTCGGTCACCGCTCAGTTCGCTGCCCGGGCTCGCCGTTGAAACCGTCGTCGGCATCCCGGTGGCCGTGTTGTATCTGCTTTGGAGCCATCACAGCGGCGCCGCCATCTGGGGCACCAGTTCCACGCGTGATCTGCTGCTCATCCTCGGGCTCGGCATCATCACCACGATCCCCTTGCTCGGCTTCGCACGCGGCGCACGCGAGCTGCCGTTTGCGTTGCTCGGCCTGCTGCAGTTCCTCGCGCCCACCGGCCAGTTCCTTGTCGGCTCGTTCGTGTATGGCGAGCCGGTGAACGCGGCCTCGCTGGTTTCGTTTGGCCTCATCTGGACCGGCGTGGCACTCTTCTGCGGCAATCTGTTTCTCCATGCCCGGCGCTGATGACGACCCCATGCTGCCAAAGAACCTCACGGCTGCCCCCCTTGGCCGCTATGGCGTCATCCGGGTTGCATCGAAGCGAATCTTGCCCGCCCGGGGCTCGGGCTTTCGCGTGGTCAAATCGACCTCGAAGGGCTTTTGCGACGTGTTGCCAGCCATGTCCTCGAGTTCCGGATCGATCGTGATGGCATGCTCCCCGGCCTTCCAAGGCTTTTCAGGCGTGAAATGCCATTCGATGCGTTTCAGGTCGATGACCTTCGCCTCGGCCTTGCCGGGTGTTTCGATGACGTTGAGGGCTCGCAGGAAGATTTGAGGCTCGAAGAGTTCGTCCGTGATCACCACGAGCGGATCGCGTGTGCCAGCCTTCGGCGCATGCACCCGCCAGCGGACTGGATCAGGCTGCTTGTGATCCGCGGCGATGGGTTCGAGGACAAAAACATGTTCTTTGCCGAGTGACACGCCTTGCGTTGACC
>JBKCXA010000018.1:0-3365 GCA_046316935.1 Prosthecobacter sp. | reverse complement strand
CCTCCGCCTCGGTGCCGTGCCGAGCTGGCGTTTCTGGCGCGACCTCGAAACCCAGCGCGAAATCGAGGTGATGAACTTCTCCCGCGTTTCCTTCCCCGGACTCGCCAGGAAGGAAAACGTCACCAGCTATCCGCTGGAGGCGATTTTGGAGCTGGAAGCCGAGAATGGAGGAACTGAGCATGGAGGAACTGAAAATGGCAAATGGCAGGAGCCTCTGGGCCATTCCTCCATTCTGACCCATTCTCCATTTTCAGTTCCTCCATGCTCCCCGAGTGACTCGACCTCAATTTCAAACTCCGAAAGGCCCGCAGAACTCAAGCCCGACTTCGAGAGCCACCCTCTCTCCGAGCCTTCCTGGATGCACCATCTTCACGAGGCTCTGCCAGCGGGCGCACGCGTCTTCCTCGGCAACAGCCTGCCCATCCGCGAGTGGAATCTCGCCATGTCGATCCCGGCGCCGCACATCCATTTTTACGCCAATCGCGGAGCCAACGGCATCGACGGCCTCATCTCCACTTTCCTCGGCGTGGCCGCCTCGAATGAAAACGAGTCCTGGCTCATCCTTGGCGACCTCAGCGCCCTCTACGATCTCGCCGCGCCGTGGATCATTCAGCAACTCGCGAATCGGAACATCCGCATCGTCATCATCAACAACGGCGGCGGGAAGATCTTCTCCCGCGTCGCCTCTTTGCGCGACCTCCCGGAAAACGCCCGCCACATCATCGAGAATCGCCACACGATGAGCTTCCAGCCTTTTGCGAAGCTCTGGGGACTCGACTATCGTCTTATGTCGGACAAATCTGACCTTTTCGATTTGCCGGATGCTCCCATCATCCTCGAAGTCCATCCTGATCCCGATCAGACCGAGGCCTTCTGGCACGCGTGGAAGGCAGGGTGAACGCTGCGTAAAAGAAATGGCGTGGTAGGTCATACCACGCCAGATGCTCAAAAGGGTTTTTTTGCTTATGCTGCCGCGCCAGCTAGATTCGGGGCAAGGCCGCCTTCGTCCTCGTCTTCGACTTTGGCAGGGCGGGGACCTTGGGCCTTCGGAAGAGGGGGCGGGGGAGGGGGCTTGCTGCGAGTCTCGGGCGGATTCTGCATGTAGCCGAGCTTCACGATGTCCTTCACCTGGTCGCCGTCGAGGGTTTCGTATTCGAGGAGGGCCTGGGCGATGAGTTCGACCTTGTCGCGATGCTCGATGATGAGCTTCTTGGCGCGGTCGTAGCCTTCATCGACGAGGCGGCGGACCTCGCGGTCGATTTCCTGGGCGGTGGCCTCGCTGTAATCACGGGAGCGGTTGATGTCACGTCCGAGGAACACCTGATCCTCATTGCCGCCGTAACCCACCATGCCGAGTTTTTCGCTCATGCCCCATTCGCAGACCATCCGGCGGGCGAGGCCGGTCATCTGTTTGATGTCGCCGGAGGCGCCGGTGGAGAGATCGTTGGTGAAAAGTTCCTCCGCGATGCGGCCTGCGGCGGTCATGGCGATGCGGTCGAGAGCTTCCTTGAGGTGGAAGGAATGCTGGTCGCCCTCCGGGAGTGACATCGTGACGCCGAGCGCATGGCCGCGGGGGATGATGGTGACCTTGTGGAGCGGATCGGTGTGCTCCAGCAGCACGCTGATGATGGCATGACCGGCCTCGTGCCACGCGGTGGACTGCTTTTCCTTCTCGCTCATCGCCATGCTGCGGCGCTCGCGGCCCCAGCGCACCTTGTCGCGGGCTTCTTCGAGTTCCGCATTGGTGATGGCCTTCAAATTGTTGCGGGCGGCGAGCAGGGCGGCCTCGTTCAGCAGGTTGGCCAGTTCCGCGCCGGAGAAGCCGGGCGTGCCTCGGGCGATCTTGGAAAGGTCGGCGGCGTCGGAGAGCTTCACCTTCTTGGCGTGGACGCGGAGGATTTCCTCGCGGCCCTTCACATCCGGCAGGGAGACGGTGACTTGGCGGTCAAAGCGGCCGGGGCGAAGCAGGGCGGGATCGAGCACGTCCGGACGGTTCGTGGCGGCGATAATGATGATGCCTTCCTGCGTGTCGAAGCCGTCCATCTCGACGAGCATCGCATTGAGCGTCTGCTCACGTTCGTCATGCCCGCCACCGAGACCGTGGCCGCGATGACGACCCACCGCGTCGATTTCATCGATGAAGATCAGGCAGGGGGCATTTTTGCGGCCTTGCTCGAACATGTCACGCACGCGGCTGGCACCGACGCCGACGAACATCTCCACGAAATCGGAGCCGCTGATGCTGAAGAAAGGCACGTCGGCCTCGCCTGCGATGGCTTTGGCCAGAAGGGTCTTGCCCGTGCCGGGAGGGCCGACCATGAGGACGCCTTTGGGGATCTTGCCGCCGAGGCGCTGGAACTTCTTCGGGTCTTTGAGGAACTCCACGATCTCCTGCACCTCCTCCTTGGCCTCTTCCACACCAGCGACATCTTTGAAGGTCACCTTGTTGCGGTCCTGGGAGAGCATCTTGGCCTTGCTCTTGCCAAAGCTGAGAGCACCACGACCAGCGCTACGGATCTGCTGGCGCACCAAGAAGTAGAAGAGGGCCAGCACGAGGGCCAGCGGCAGCAGGAAGCTCACCATCGCCCACTCATTGCCAGCGTAGGAGGGCACGAGGTCGAGATTGTTTTCAGTGAGCAGCTTTTGCAGCTCCTCTTTTTGGAATTCGATGTTCACTTCCACAGAGAACGGCTTGGCTGCGCCTACAGGCTTCAGGTTGCTACCAGGCCCCATGACCGGGCCGGTGGCAGGTTCGTCGGAGGTCTTGGGTGCCTCGACGGGGGCAGCAGGAGCGGCTTCCGGGGCCGGCGAGGCAGCGCGGGGCTTGTCGAAATAGAAGCCTTCAATGGTCTGCTTCGTGGTGGCATCGGCATTGACGAGTAGCAGCGGGCGGCTGGTGTCGATGCGCTTTTCCTTAACGAGCTGCTTAAAGCCGCGGTAATCGAGCTTGGCGTTGCTGGTTTTGTTGCTGGCCCAGACTCCGGCTACCAGGAGAAACACAGCGAGCACGAACAGCATGAAGCCGCGCCAGTTGAATTGCGGATCCTGGCGGCGGTTGGGGCCGTCATTGCGGTTGCCAAAAAAATCGTCGGACATGGTTTACTAGGGGAATTCGCGCCCATACGCGTGCCGGATGATAAACGCCCGTCATTTTTTTGCAAAAAGGGAATGGCAGCGCCTGAACAGTCAGAAGCCTTACGAACAGCTAAACCGTCCGTAAGGCTTCGAAGCCGTTCAAGCCCTCTGCGAGGCTTAACGCCGCACGGCCTTGAACTCGCGTGTCAGGTTCGTCAGCGAGTCCTCGACGCCCATGCGCTCGAGGCTGGAGGCGCCGACGAATCCATCCGCGGTGGTCTTGCCGAGGA
>JBKCXA010000017.1:0-4250 GCA_046316935.1 Prosthecobacter sp. | reverse complement strand
TCGCTGATTCCCGAGGAATTTTGCCGCATCCACCCGCCCTGATGGACTTTCCCGCTCCGGTCCGGCAAACTGCCACGGAATGGCAAGAATGCCCCTCCCTTGCCGTATTCGCCGCTGATTTTGATCTAAACTCAACCCTCGCCTACCATGTTCCGCATTCCTGGAGTCCCCGGCAAAGACCTTTGTGACAACCACCTCGGCAGCAGCCGTCGCGACATTTTGCGCGTCGGTGGCGCAGGCATCATGGGCCTCACGCTCAACAACATCCTTCGCGGTCAGGCCATGGCGAACACCTCGCCGAATGCAGGCCGTGCAGGCTGGGGAAAAGCGAAGCACGTCCTCATGATCTACCTCCAGGGCGGCCCGAGCCACCTCGATCTCTGGGACCCCAAGGAAAACGTACCGGACAAAGTGCGCTCCGCTTTCAAAACGATCCCGACGAAGGTCCCTGGCAAGCATTTCACCGAGATCCTCCCGCAGCTCGCGAAGGTGAACGACAAGTTCACCATGATCAATTCGATGAGCTACACGCCAAACGGGCTCTTCAATCACACCGCCGCGATCTACCAGATCATGACGGGCTACACGACGGACAAAGTCAGCCCCTCCGGCCAGCTCGAGCCGCCGAACGCCAAGGACTTCCCGAACTTCGGCTCGAACATCATCCGTCTGAAGCCGCCACAGGAGCCCATGCTGCCCTTCGTGCAGCTCCCGCGTCCCTTGCAGGAATCCAACGTCGTCGGCAAAGGCGGCGGCGCAGGCTTCCTCGGCAAGGCCTTCGATCCCTACACCCTCTTCCCCGATGGCGATGACCTCGACATGGGCAAAATGGACCGCATCAAGATCGACGACCTGCAACTGCGCCCCGACCTCTTCAGCGTGCGCCTTGAGCGCCGCGCCAAGCTGCGCGATGCCATCAACGACCAGATGCCCACCATCGAGGCCGCCACGAAGGACATGAGCCTCGACAGCTACTACAGCCAGGCTTTGAACCTCATCTCCAGTGGCCGCGCTCGCGATGCCTTCGCCCTCGATCGCGAGCCTGAAAAGCTCCGCGACCGCTACGGCCGCAACACCTTCGGCCAAAGCTGCCTCCTCGCTCGTCGCTTGCTCGAAGCCGGCACCCGCGTCGTCGAGGTCATCTGGCCGAAAGTGGCCAACTCCGACAATCACAGCTGGGATCACCACGTCGGCCTCACCGAGCGCATGAAGGGCAAATCCGGCCCGATGCTCGATCAGGGCCTCAGCGCTCTCTTTGAAGACCTCGACGCCTCCGGCCTGCTCGACGAAACGCTCGTCGTCGCCCTCGGCGAATTCGGTCGCAGCCCTGAAAAAGGCGTCTCGACCTCCGGCAACGGCAACAGCGCCGATGGTCGCGATCACTGGCCTTACTGCTACACCGCCGTCATCGGCGGTGCCGGCATCAAGCGCGGCTACGTCCATGGCAAATCCGACAAAACCGGCTCCGCGCCGACCGAAGACGCCGTCCACCCGATGGAACTCCTCGCCACGATCTACCACAGCGTCGGCATCGACCCCGAGACCATCGTGTACAACCACCTCAACCAGCCCCGCGAGCTGGTGAAGGCCAAACCGGTCACGAAGCTGTTTGCGTAGGTTTGAAGTTCGGGCTTCAGCCCGTTCAGAACCGTCCAATCACGGCCTAAACGGCCTAAAGGCCGAACTACAAGCCCATGACCACCCGTTTCATCAGCCAGCAAGGATTCGACTCTTTTGAAGAGCGCGCGAGGCTCATCGAGGAACGACTCGCGAAGCACGAGCGGGAGCTTCAGGCCTGTTCATGGTTATCTCGCTGGCTTTTGCGCCGCCAAATCATCCGTGAAGTGGACAAGGAGCTGTTTGGAAAGCTGTATTGATTGAGCATCGCCCTTGTCATCCCGCCAAAAACCGACAGGATTCGGCGCATGATCCAGCGCAGTAAGATTCGAGCTTTCGCCGATGCCGTGGCGAGGCGGTTCAAACCGCAGCGGATCGTGCTGTTTGGCTCCTATGCTTATGGCAAACCCACCAAGGACTCGGATGTGGATTTGCTCGTGGTGATGCCTGAGGACCGAAAAGAAGGCCGCAAAGCGGCGCAAATCCGCGAGGAGATCGAGGCGGATTTTCCTCTCGATTTGATCGTCCGCACACCGGAGGACATTCGCTGGCGACTGGCGGAAGGTGACTGCTTCCTCCAGGAAATCTTCCACAAAGGCCAGGTCATGTATGAAGCGGCTCACGCGTGAATGGATCGACAAGGCGGAGGACGATTTCACCGTCGCTCTGTCCCTCAGCCGCAGCCGCAAGGCTCGCGTGCCGGATGCGATTTGTTTTCACTGCCAGCAAGCGGCGGAAAAGTATCTGAAGGCCCGGCTTTGCGAGGACGGGATCTCTTTCCCAAAGTCTCACGACCTTGTCGCCCTGCTGAAGCTACTCGTTCCCTCCTATCCGTTGTGGTCCGCGCTCGGCAAAGCCGCCGGCAACTTGAACGCCTATGCGGTGAGCACCCGTTACCCCGGAGACTCGGCCGACCTCAAAGAGGCCAGGCAAGCCAAAAAAGACGCGGAAGCCATTCGATCCGAGGTGCGCCAGTCATTCGGACTCTGAATCGTCACGCCTCTCCAAAAACCCTTGGCACACCGCCCGGCTTTCGACTTCATGACGCATGTCTTCCATGCAGCTCACCTTTCTCGGCACCGGCACCTCCGTCGGCATCCCGGTGATCGGTTGTGACTGCGCGGTGTGCCGCAGCACGGACCCGAAGGACAAGCGCCTGCGCAGCTCCGTTTACATCCACACGCCGGAGTTTGCCTGGGTGGTGGACACCGGGCCGGATTTTCGGGCGCAGTGCCTGCGTGAAAACATCCGCCATCTCGACGCGGCGATCTTCACCCATCCGCACATGGATCATCTCACCGGCTTCGACGAGCTAAGGCGTTTCACCGTCGATGTGGACCAGTTCATGCCCATCTACGGCACGCCGGAATGCCTCGCCGTGCTGGAGCGCATGTTCGAGTATGCCTTCAACGGCGAAAACCGGTATCGCGGCTACTTGAAGCCGTTTCCAAAGCCCATCCACGGCCCGTTTCACCTCGGCGAGACCACCATCACCCCTCTCCCCGTGCAACACGGCAAGGTGGTGACCATCGGCTACCTCTTCACGCGTGGCGGCAAAAAGCTCTGCGCCTACATCCCCGATGCCAAAACGATCAGCCCTGAGGCCATGGAGCTCATCCGGGGCGTGGACACGCTCATCGTCGATGCCCTCCGCCACACGCCGCATCCCACCCACATGAACTTCGAGGAGGCCCTCGCCGTCGTGAGCGAGCTAAAGCCACGCCAGACCTGGTTCACTCACCTTCAGTGCGAGATCATGCACGCCGTCGAAGACCCGAAACTGCCGCCGGGCGTGAATCTGGCATTTGATGGCCTCCAGCTTCGCTGGAATGACGAATGAGGAATGTGGAATGACGAATGATGCACCAACGATGAAACACGAGGGAGCCATCCGGCTCCTCATTCCTCGTTCGCCATTCCTCATTCGTCATTTCCTCCTTCTCCTCCTCGCGCTCCCTTCCCTCTCACACGCTCAATTCAACGCCGAATGGGAGCCTGCGGCGGAAACGGTCGTGCTCTACAATCCAAAGTTTCCCGGCTCCGAGGCGCTGGCGAGGCATTACGCGACGAAGCGGAAGATCCCGGCGGATCGCGTCCTCGGGCTCGATTGCCCGGTGACGGACTCGATGAGCCGCATGGAGTTCAATCAGCAGCTTCGCGAGCCTTTGCGGAAGACCTTCGCGGCGAAGAAGTGGTGGACGCTGGACAAGTACAGCGTGGCACATGCGGGCGTCCGTGTGCTCGTAGTCATGCGTGGCGTGCCTTTTCAGGTGCGGAGGGATCGCGATGCACCGCAGCCGCAGAAAGAAGACGAAGCCAGCGTCGATTCCGAGCTCACCTTGCTCGCAATGAATGCGCCACCGACGGAAGGAGCGCTGAAAAATCCGTATTACGGTGCCGATGTGCGCCTGCCGCGCTTCACGAAGGCTCCAGGCTTGCTTCTCGTAGGCCGTCTCGATGGCCCGGGTGATGACATCGTGCGCCGCATGATCGACGATGCGATCTTTGCGGAGGAAACTGGACTGCAAGGCCGTGCCGTGATCGATCTGGCGCTGAAGTCCGGTGGATTCAAAGAAGGCGAGGACTGGCTCACGGCCTCCGCCGCTACGTTTCAGCGTCACGGCATCCCGCTC
>JBKCXA010000016.1:0-2786 GCA_046316935.1 Prosthecobacter sp. | reverse complement strand
GCTGCGCGGCGGCCTCGGCATAGCTGGGTGCCTCCGCCTTCCACGACAGGAAGCCGCTGAAGGCCGCGAAGGCTTCCGCCTTGCCGTTGCGGGTGTGTTCTTGCTCCAGCTCATGCAAAACATTCTCCAGCAGCGTCACGGCCCAGCGCTGCTCGAAGAGCCGCTCGGGATCGACCTGCTGAACGAGCTCGCGGCTGAGCTTTTCCTCGGCCAGCGGGACATCGAGCGGAACGCTCTCGCGTCCGCCGCCGCGTTTTTGCGCCGAATCATGCCGGTGCGCATGCAGCAGGTAATTTTTCACCGCGGCGAGGAGGAAGCTGCGCAGGCGGCCATTTTTCTCATCGAGCTCCTGGAGGTCCTGGCGCTCCAGCAGACGCATGAAAAATCCCTGCGCATGATCTTCCGCATCATGCGGCGAGTAACCTCGACCGCGGATGTGCGCATACACCGGATACCAATACATCTGGCACACGCGGCCCAGTGCGGCCTGCGCCGAGGCATCATCGCCACGCAGCCGCATGAGCTGGGACCACGGCGTGGCGGGGAAGAGGCCCGCGGGCTCGGGTTTTGGTGCTGGCGCGGGAGAGGACACGACAGGCGCAATCTGCCGCGTGAGATGGAAGACCGTCAAGGTCGTTGCGAGGTGGTGAGTGGGAGCAAAAGCAGTTTTCATGGCAACGGGAGGAGAGCGGTTCGTTTCCGGGTGTTACCGGCTAACCTGCATTTCTCACACTCTCTCCAGGCAGCGTGTCAGCCTGTGGCCTGTAGGCCAGGTCTGTGACCTGGCTTTCCGCCTCGCAGAGGCGGCCTACAGCTGCATGTGTGAGAAATGCGGGCTAATTGCCAAAAAATGAAAAAAGCCCGCCGGAGCATGTCGGCGGGCTTTTCGGCGGGTTTTGATCTCGATGCTCAGTGTTCCAAAGGCCTGTCGATAGGCTGCTCACGAAGCTCATCGGTGCCACCGCCGCCCCAGAGAGAGTCCGATCCCGCCTCGCCATAGATCAGCGTCAGCCACCAAGGTTCGTCGACGAGGACGATCGAGTCGTTGCCATTGCCACCGCAGATCGTGGCAAAGTCGGGACGGCGCATCAGATAGCCGAAAAGGTAGTCCGCGATGGCATCACGGCGGGCGGGATTGTTAAAATCCGCGCCATCACCTCCGACGATGCGATTGATCTCGGCGTAGAGATCCGCCTCGGCAGGCGTGAGCGTGTCGTTGTCTTCATCCCCACGCAGAGCGGTCAGCAGGCCGAGGATGGGCTCCACGGAGATGCGGTCCAGCGGATGGGGGATGGGAGAGGGAGCGGGCTGTCCCTGCGGCGGCGGAGGGATGCCGAGCGGATCGGTGAGGAGGCCCTTGTGCTCCGGCACGCCCATCACCTGGTTCCACAAGGCATCGAAGTCTGGCGTGAGAACGCCCGGTGTGGGGTCATGGTTCTGGTCATCATCGGCACCACCACAGAGGAAGACCCGAGGAGGTGGCGGTGGAAGCTGGAGCTGGTCATCATCCGCGCCGCCGCAGATGCCGAAAGGGTCGGTCACGATGCCGGCGTGGAGCGGAGCGGTGCCGAGAGCTAGCACCGCGAAGAGAAGAAGGCAGGGTTTTGTTTTCATGGTGGTTCTGATTGAGTGTTTGCCGCAGCGCAGGGGTTTGATGCGCTGCTGACGGGAAGAGAACCACCCATGAAAAGGTGTTACCGAAAATCGGCGTGCGTTTGAAGCCTCACGAGAGCTTGTCGCGAAAATCCTCGTAGCCGAAGCGACGCACGACGCGGTATTCCTTCTTCGCCGGATCGTAGATCGCGATATCTGGATGATGCACGCCGTTGAAGGTCGTGGTCTTCACCATCGTGTAGTGTGCCATGTCCGCGAAGACGAGCCGCTGGCCGATCTCCAGTGGCTGCGGGAACGAGAAGCCATGCAGCACATCACCCGCGAGGCAGGTCATGCCGCCCACCTTGTATTCGTGCGGAAACTCACCCGGCATGCCGCCGCCGAAAATGTGCGGACGGTAGGGCATCTCCATCGTGTCCGGCATGTGGGCGCTGGCAGAGAGATCGAGGATGGCGGTGGGCGGATTAGTCGGAACGATGTCCTGCACCTCGGCGATGAGGTAGCCGGTGTTCAGGCCGACGGCTTCGCCGGGTTCGAGATAGACGTGTTCCTTGCCCCAGCGGGCTTTGAAGGTCTTCAGCACGCGGATGAGGCGCTCGAGATCGTAGTCGCTGCGGGAGATGTGGTGGCCGCCGCCCATGTTTACCCATTCCACCTGTTCGATGAGCTTGGGAAAACGCTTCTCCACGGCACCGACGACGCGTTCGAGCACATCGCTGCCTTGTTCGCACAAGGCGTGGAAGTGCAGGCCCTCGATCCCGCTGAGGTCCTCACCTTCGAGAGAATCCGCCCGAATGCCGAGACGGCAGCCGGGCGAGCACGGATCGTAAAGGGAGACCTCCACCTCGCTGTGCTCGGGGTTCACGCGGATGCCGGGGCTGGGTGCGTTTTTGCCCGCGGCGCGGGCTGCCTCGATCATCGGGCGAAATTTGCGCCACTGAGCCAGCGAGTTGAAGCTGATGTGGTTCGCGATGGGCAGGATCTGCTCCATTTCCTTCGGTTTGAAGGCCGGGGCATAGACGTGGACTTCTTTGCCAAACTCGTGGTAGGCCAGCAGGGCCTCGTTCAAGCCGCTGGCGCAGCAGCCGCTGAGATACTCACGCACCAGACCGAAGGTGCTGAACATCGAAAAACCTTTCAGGGCGAGCAGCACCTTCACACCCGCCTCACGC
>JBKCXA010000015.1:0-11126 GCA_046316935.1 Prosthecobacter sp. | reverse complement strand
GAGAGCCTTATAGGGCCGGCCTGATCAAGAACCTGATGAGCAACACGCTCCCCTGCAAGTGAGTACACATCTGCCGTTGCGGCTACACCGGTGCTGACAACGATATAATCCGTAGCCGGATTCGGAGCCACCGCAAAGGTGTGATCATCTCTGTCCGTTACGGAATTCACCGCCGCTCCTGCACTGAGATTGTCTATGTACCAACCGTCGGCATTGGTAACAATGTTCGACTTAAACCGCACGCGAACCGTTACCGCACTATCCACCGGAACAGGTACACGAAGCACTTCCGTGCGCCAGTCTGCCGCATTCAATTCAGCATTCTGCCACTCGGCAAATAGCGTTCGGTTGAACCACGCGAGCGACTTCCATTCCTCGCGTGCTGGATCTTCGCGATACATCGCATACTCTACCAAAGCTGTTTCAGACTTATCGATAATTGCCGCATGTGCAAAGCTGAGCAGTAATCCATCGGGCGCAATGTTTCGCATCGGGAAAAATTGCATGGTATCGCGAGCCAGGCCACTGTATAGCGTGCCCGGGGACTCAGTGAATGCGTTCTTGGGAGACAAGCTGAACGCGGAGCTAACATTCCAGTTTCCTCTGCGCAGATATTTGGCAGGAACATCGGCATCGAAGTTGTCGCGGTACTCGGTGTATAGCGGTCCTATATATCGTGTGAGCGGCGACGATAGATCGCTGACCTTGCCTTGATCGTCCGCAATGGCTACGCGCAGATCGTAATACCCCGGCTGTGCTACAGGAAGCCTGAAGGTGAGTACTCGTGCGGTATCCACGCTGCTTACGGGGAAGCTTTGATAGGTGGTGGAGTCTATGTACACACGAACCGCCGACAAATTCACCAAAGCGTTGATAGAGTCTGCCCGCAGCGACGGTGTGCGCACCTCCAGTACAGCTCCGGTGGTATCATTGCTTGCACGAAGCAGTGCGCCGCCCAGCGGCTGTGGAGCACCGCCCGCATATCCCCTGACGCTGCGCGCCACCGAGGTATCTGCTGTTGCATTCATACTCACAAAAATCTCATAATCGTGCGCGGTGTAGGGCGGCAACGAATCGTCCTCCACAGAGGAAACGCTACCATCCACCACGCGCCAAAGCCGGCCGTCGCGCACAATAAGGTGTTTGAATTCCGTTGCTGCCAGCGCCTCGCCGAATACTCGCTTGGTGGGTGGAGTCCACTGCAGGGAAATCAAATACGGCCGTGACACAATGGTCTTGGCGCTGAAGTTTTGCACCGGCATGGGTGCATTGATATTCACCACTGCCGTGTATACATCATTATCAGAAATCAGCGGGTAGGTGTTTCGCATATCTACATGCGAAGGATACACCTTGCCGGCAATAAACGCGCAGCCGCTGTAATCGCCCGCAAACACGCCACTCAGTGTGCGGCTGCCAAAAGGGTTGCGGCGAATGTCTGAACCTGCATCGCCCACGGCACGATCTGTCCAGGTGGATCCGCCATCGCGGGATATGCTCACGTTCGTTCTACTCATGCGATTCTCTGGATCGTCCCGGCTGTCCAAATAGGTAATAGCCAGATCTCCATTCGTACCGTCCAGTGCCATCCATTGCCAAAACTGATCGTTGAGTGTGTCGCTGTGCACTATTCGCGGCGAGCTCCAGGTGGCACCGCCATCGGTGGAGCGAGAGAAATACACATTGGGCACGCGGTCTGCCGCCCAGCTTAGATACAGCCAGCCGCGGCGCGGAGAATTGGTGGTGTCAACCACCAACGAGGGATAACTCTCCACCCGTGTTCCGCCTTTGAGCGTATGATTAAACTGACTTCCGGTGTTCATGGCCACACCGAGCCACTCGTAGCTGATAACGTTTCGCGGGGCAGACCATGTTTGGCCGCCATCGGTGGACGTGCGGGCATACACGGCACGCGCGTCATCGCCAATCGTGTGTCCGCCACCGCGGCTGTAAACGCACACGAGTTTGTCACCGATCGCCTTGAGCATCGGCCACGAGTTGTAGCCCTTCGCTTCCTGCACCACTCGCGCAGGCTGGAGTGCCGACAGCGGTGTTACTTTCACCATCGCGAGGCCCGTGGGGCGGGTGAAGGTATCGCGTGGGTCCGTTGGCTCGCGTTGAATGCGCACCCACAGCGGCGCGGCCGGGTCCACGGCATAGTGCGACTCCAGCAAGATGGTGCGCGACACAAACGGCGCGGCAGGCAAGGCCGTGCGCACTGGCGTGCCGAGCACGTAGCGCTCCGTGGCGTCCTCGCCCTCCGCGAGCTGCGAGAGATGCACGCGATACACATCATCAAACGTCGCGCTCGTCGTCTCCTCATTCGTGATCACAACGATCTCGACCTTCACCGCCGAGCAATCGCCCGGCAGCCCCGTCACCACGCCCGCCACCGACTGCCCCGCCGTGCCGCCCGACAACGACCACACCGGAATGTGCGTCGATCCCTTCGACATCACCACCAACAAAGGCTGCCCCGTCGCAATCGACATCTGATTCGCATTCAATCCGATGGGTGACCAGCGACTCGCCGCTGTTGAAGGAGATTCAGCCCACGCAGCTGTGTCGAAAACGGTCACGATGAGGGCCAAGGATGCGAGGCGGGCGAAAGAGAACGGCATGCACACAGCTTTGGCCCGCGAGGCAGGGCGCGGCAAAGAGTTTGTGACTACGGCCTGCTTCGTCCGCTCTTCTTCGACTTCTCGAGCAGCGCTTGCAGTTCCTTCACGATCTCGGGCTTCTTGGAGTAGAGATTCGTCGTCTCGCCAGGATCGGTGGCGAGGTCGTAGAGCTGGCCGGGGGCCTCAGGATCGATGTCGGGCAGGGCGTAGGGCTTCAGCTCGCCTTTGTCGTAGTTGTTCCCACCGGAGCCGCGATGGGCGATGTATTTCCAGTTCCCGCGACGAATCGAAAGCGTGCGCTCGCCAGCGAAGGCCTGCATGAGCAGATACGGGCGACTGGGATCGGTGGCTTGGCCTTCGAGAGCGGGAAGCAGATTGAAGCTATCCTCGGCGGCATTGCGCGGGAGTTCGCTGCCGGTGATGGCGGCGATGGTGGCCATGACATCGGTGAGGCTGGCGATTTGATCGCTGGTGGTGCCGGCTTTCACGCGAGCGGGCCAGCGCACGATGAACGGGACGCGATGACCGCCTTCCCAGGCATCGCGCTTCACGCCGCGCCAGGGCTTCGCGGGATCGTGAGCATGATCGGCTCGCATGTGAACGACGGAGGTGGTTTCGGGGCCGTTGTCGCTGCTGAGGATGACGAGCGTGTTCTCGGCGAGGCCATGCTGGTCGAGTTCCTTCATCAGTTCGCCAACCACATGATCGAACTCGGCAATGAAGTCGCCATGCGGCCCGGCCTGCGTTTTGCCGCGAAAGTCTTTCCCGGCAAACGACGGCAGATGGACACCATGCGAGGCGTGATAGAGGAAAAACGGCTTCTGCGGCGAGGTGCGCACGTGGTGCGCGATGAACTCTCGGCTCTTTTGCAAAAAGACCATGTCCACCTCCTGCAAATCGAAGTCAGGCGCGATGAATCCACTGCGGCAATCATTCGCATACGGATGCTTCGGCAAGGCGGCGCGTTGCAGCGGTCCTGTCGGCGGCACGGGAATACGGTCGCCATCGATGAAGGCGTAGAGCCAGTCGGTGGAAGGGCAGCAGGCGGTGCCAAAGAAGCGCTCAAAGCCATGATCAATCGGTCCACCCTCGATGCGACGCGAGTAATCCACCCGCTGCACGTCCTCCAATCGTCCGCTGTGAATCGGCTCGCCCGCCTTGTCGCGAAAGGTCAGCCCGATGTGCCACTTGCCCACCGCCGCCGTGGCATAGCCGTGTTGTTTCAGCATCGCTGGCAACGTAAGACGACCAGCAGCAATCAACGACGGGCCACCGACACCCTGAAACACCGTGCCACCACGCGGCACGCGAAATGCCATCTGCCCTGTCATCAAGGCATAACGCGACGGCGTGCAGACCGTGCAGGGGCTGTGTGCATCCGTGAAGCGCATGCCGCCGCTGGCGAGCTTGTCGATGTTCGGCGTCGGCACCTTCGAGTCGGCATTGTAGCAACGCACATCGCCGTAACCGAGGTCATCGGCGAGGATGAGGAGCAGATTCGGCTGCGCCGAAAATGACGAATGCAGAATGGCGAAGGACGAAAGGAGAAGAAGCCAGGTTTTCATGGGCGGATTACTGAACGGGGCGCGTGACGCTGGCAGCCTGATCCTTCGCGAGCAGTTCGGCGAGACGTTTGGCATCGGCGGCACGTTGCGGCATCAGGTTTTGCGTTTCGCCGGGATCGTTGGCGAGGTCGTAGAGGCCGGGGCGCTGGGTTGCTGTGCCTTTCTTTTTGTTCGCATACCAGCCGTCGGCAGCGGCAAGGCTTGGGATGTATTTGAGAGTGCCGTCGCGGATGGCGAGGTCGCCGTTGCCGCTCATGAGGATGAGGTGATCGCGCCTGGGTGCGTTCTGTTCGCCGAGCAGGGCGGGGAGGAGGTTGTGACTGTCGGGCAGGGCCTCTTTGGGCAGATTGATCCCGGCGGCGGAGCAAATCGTGGCTGGCATGTCGAGCGTGGAGACGAGGTCTTCCGAGACGCCGGGCTGGATGCGTGCGGGCCAGCGCACGATGAAAGGCACGCGGTGGCCGCCTTCCCAGAGCTGCGATTTCTTGCCGCGAAGAGGTCCGCAGGGTTTGTGGCCTTTTTCATCGGTCACATACGCGCCGTTGTCGCTGCTGTAGAGGATGAGCGTGTCTTTCGCGAGGCCGTGGCGGTCGAGCGTCTGCAAAAGCTCGCCGATGCACGCATCGAGCTCTTGCATCATGTCCGCACGCGGCGTGAGGCCGCTGCTGCCGGCGAATCGCGGGCCGGGAATCGCGGGCGCGTGCACATTGTGCGGCGCGTAGAGCAGGAAGAAGGGCTTCTCTTTGTTTCGCTCGATGAACTGCACGCTCTCGCGCAGGAGCGTGTCGGCGATCTCGGTGTCCTTCCACCACGCGGCTTTGCCACCTTTGGCCCAGCCGATGCGATTGCGTCCGGCAGCCCAGGGACTCAAACCTTGCGCTTTGGCCTCGGCGGCATTGTAAGAGTAGCGGATCGGATCGGCGGGATCGAGGCCGACGACACGATGATCGCGCACGAATACCGTGGGGAGGCGATCATTCGTCGCGGGGATGCCGAAGTATTCGTCAAAGCCGACCTCGAGCGGCCCCGGACGCAGCTCAGCATTGAAATCGGGCTTCGTTTCACCAAAACCGAGATGCCATTTCCCGATGAGTGCGGTGCGATAGCCCGCCTGCTTCAGCAAAGCGGGCGCGGTGGCCATCGTGGTCGGGATGAGCAGCGGTGCATCGCCCTTGGCGACACCTTTGTTCAAGCCCTCCGCCTGATTCCGCCACGAATACTGCCCCGTGATCAGCGAGTAACGCGTGGGCGTGCAAACCGCCGCCGATGCATGGCCATGGATGAAGCGCTGCCCCTCGCGGGCTAGGCGGTCGATGTTTGGCGTCTTCACCAAAGTGGCACCGTAGCAGCCCGCATCGCCCCAACCCACGTCATCGGCGAAGATGAGGAGGATGTTCGGCTGCGCGGCCTGGGAATGGCCGGAAACGAACGCAAAGATCGCAAACAAGAGTGTGGTGATGGATTTCATATCGAAGGAGAGCTCATTGGATTTTGATACGCGCTGGCTTTTCAGGCGCGACGATGTGGCCGAGCGGTTTGTCGTTTTCATCGAGCAGCAGCCACGTGTGGCCGGAGTAGGTTTTTATCAAACGACGGCTGGCACCTTTGACTTCGCCATACGCGTGGCGTGCACCCGCTTGGTCGAGCCACACGAGCTTCGTGGTGGTTTGGCGATGGTTTTGAAACAGGAGCGTGACGCGCTGGCCGTCTGCTTTCGAGTTGGGAGGCTCGGTGCCGATCACGGGGCCGAGTTCCAACTCGGCGACGAAGGTATTGATGCCGGGTTGGCTTTCATGGACAGGAACGATCTCCTTTGGCGCGAGCAAACGCATCTCCGCGAGCTTCTCAGCATGTTCGGGCTTGCTGGCGAGGTTCCTCCATTCGTGGGGATCGGTTTGGATGTCGTAGAGTTCCTCGCCGCCGTCACGGTAGTGGATGTAGCGCCAGCGTTCGGTGCTGAGGGCGTAGTTGCCGGGATCGTCGAGATGCGTGAGCGCGGCGTGCGGCCATGCGGCGGCGGGATCGCGCAGCAGGGGGACGAGGCTGCGGCTTTCGATGTCGGTCTTCGCGGGCAGGCCGCAAAGCTCGGTGAGCGTGGCGTAGAGATCGACGAGACTCACGGGCCGCGAGCACACGGTGCCTGCTTGCGTGCCTTCGGGCAATCCGGCGGCACCTTTCGGCACACGCACCATGAGCGGCACGCGGGCGCAGTCACGCCAGCCGGTGAATTTTTGCCAGTGCTCCTTCTCGCCGAGATGCCAGCCGTGGTCGCTCCAGAGCACGACGATGGTGTTGTCGCGATGCGGACTCGTTTCGAGTGCATCGAGCACGCGACCGAGCATCGCATCCGCAAAGTGAATCGACGCGAGATAGGCCTGGATGCCCTTTTTCCACTGCCCACTTGCCTGAATGTGCGCAAAGTAGCGATTGCGGCCGAGTTTTTGGCCCAGCGGCGGCACATCGTCGAGATCGCCCTCTTGGACGCCGGGGCCGGTTTGGATCGTTTCGAGCGGAAATGGCTCAAAATACTTCTTCGGCACAAACCACGGCTCGTGAGGCCGGTAGAGGCCGCAGGCGAGAAAGAAGGGTTTTTCGTGCGCTCGGCCCAATTGCTCGCCAATCCACTTCGTGACGCTCCAATCACCGCCAAACTCCTCTTCGCTGACCTCCAGCGCGGCCCAATCCGTCTCGACGTATTGCCAGTCGCCGCCCCGCGGCAGATTCACCGGGCGCTGCTTCGGATAAAACGTGTGCGGGAAGGGATCATCCTTCGCTTTGTCCGGAAAGTAGTCATTCCACGAAGGCGGATCGATGACGTAATGCAGCATCTTGCCCGATCCCGCGCTCCAATAGCCATGCCGTGAAAAGTAGCGCGGCAGTAGCTCCGCCTCCGGCATCACCTCGCGCATCTTCTGCATGTTTTGATACAGTCCCGAGCGATGCGGCGGCCTGCCGCTGAAGATCGCCGTGCGCGAAGGATTGCACGAAGCCGCCGCGCAGTAGGCATGCGTGAAAAGCACGCTGCTCTTCGCCAACCGGTCAAAGTTTGGCGTCTTCGTCTGCGGATGCCCGCCCAGGCAGCCAATCCCGTCATTGAGATCGACCACCGCGATGAAGAGGACATTCGGCTGCGCCGAAAATGACGAATGCAAAATGGCGAATGACGAAAGGAGCAGAAGGAAGAGCTTCACAGGACTCATGGTGACGCATCCAACACGCCGCGTCTTGGCGAGATTGTCGGTTGGAGGCGAGCAAAGAGGCATAGTGAAATGACGGGCCTCAACTGCCATCTCAGCGGCTCTGTTATTCCGGTCTGCGCTTGTTCTCTCGCGGCTTTCTCGGCCTCGGCAGTTTCTTGAGTTCTTTCGCTGCGTTTTCAAAGTCGGTATCGACGCGCTGTGGTTGGGCATCGAGGAGCTTGCGATACTGCTCATACTCACGTTCGGCCTTCAGGCGGGCGTCATCGGCGGAAACGGCACCCGCATGCTCCAGCAGCGGGCGACCGCTGGCTTTGAGGAACTCATCCAGCTTCGCGATCCAATCGCGCATGGTCATGGGCTTGCGTTCCAGTGCCTGAAGCTCGGCATACTCGATGTAGAGGTTCACGATGCGGTTCAGCACTTGTAGCTCGCTTTCGGTGAGGTAGTTCTTGGCGATGCCCACATCGTCCTTGCGCACCTGGCCACCGGGTCGGGTCGTTTGCAGGCCCATGAAGGGCTTTGAGGCATCCGCACGCTCTGCGATGACCTCTGCAGCCGTGTGTCCATGCGTGGCCCAGTGCATCTTGTTCTGCACCGTGGCAAAGAACCTCTGCGAGGCCTCCGCATCGGGCTGGTAGTCCACACTCGTCGCGTAGATGTCGAGCACCTTCTGGTAAAAGCGCCTCTCGGAGGACCGGATGTCGCGGATGCGTTCCAGCAGCTCGTCAAAGTAATCCTTCTGGCCCTTGCCCGGCGGATTTTTGAGCCGCTCATCGTCCATGGTGAAACCCTTCACCAGATACTCGGTCAACCTCGCCGTCGCCCACTGCCGGAACTGCGTGCCCCGATGGCTCCGCACCCGGTATCCCACCGCCAGGATGGCTTCGAGGCTGTAGTGCCGCAGCTTGCGTGACACCTCCCGTCCCCCTTCGAATCGAACTTGTAAGTAATCCTTACAGGTTGCCGCCTCGACCAGTTCTCCCTCGGCAAAGATGGCCTTCAAATGCAGCGTCACGTTCTGTGGCGTCGTCTGGAAAAGCTCCGCCATCTGCGCCTGAGTCAGCCAGAGCGTTTCCGACTCAAAGCGGCATTGAATGCGTGTCCGCCCATCCTCGGTTTGGTAGAGGATTAGGGAGGATCGGGGGATGGATTGGTCTTCCATGACGGATGCCTACTTGATCAGGTATTCATCGAGCCTCACAGCGTTCTCGCCTTTTTTGACCCGGAGAATGAAGCCATCTTTGTCTTTATCGACTCGAATATGCCAATAGAACCTGTCCTCCAACTCGGTGATGTGAAAACGCTCTAGCCATGTCACGAACAACTCGCCAGGAATGAGCAAAACGGCATCCGGTGAACCGCAGCCAAGCGCTAAGTAAGATTTTGAGCTTTCGCTCAACATGTCGCGTTGATGTGGGTGAAAAGCGAACCAGTAACCCGAGGCCTTGGCCTTCTTGTATTCTCTTGAGTTGATGCAGATGACCTTGGTGCTGTCATCTGGCGATGAGTAGCTCGCGAATGAACGCTTCACAAGAGGCTGTCCCAGATGCTTTTGAACTTTGACGGCGCAGGCCTCGCGGAAGTTGCTCGGGACGAACTTGGGCTTCCTCGGCTCGTCTTCATCATCCGTGGCTTCCTCAGCCAAAGGATCTTCCTTTTTCACCTCTTCTGCAGCTGAGAAGACCAAGTCGATAATGCCGTCCACCTTGGTGAACTCCTGCGGAGTCAGAACTCGGCGAATCTTCTCCATGATTCTCGGATCATCGAGCCCCTCTTTGAGATGCATGAGTCGCAAGAGTCCGTCGATGCTAATGAGGCGAATGTCCCAAGCATGTCTAGAACCACGCACCTGCGCCTCCAAGTCGCCAGTATCGGTTCTTCCAACAATAAGAAGAATGGAACAGCTTTCTTCTTTGGCCCGATCATCTTTAACCAGATTTCTTCGGTATCCGGCCACGGTTTCAAGATCAATGCGATATGCATCACTAGTCTTGACCTCAACAACAATGGAAAAGCCGTCTGGTGAAGCCCATAATCCGTCGAAACCGATTTCACCTTGAATGCCTCGATAACGTCCTTGTTCGACTTTGAACCCCAGTCGTTTGCCCACTTCGTTGATCACATCTTGCAGCGCCAGGCCACTCCCATCGAATTTGTCTGTCAGGCATTCGTTAGCGTAGCGCGACAAAAGTTTGGACGGAACCAACGCGAGAAATGAGCGAAACTCGAATGACGCTACGCTGCCGTCACGAAGCTTTCCATCTCCTGCAAATGCAATGATCTGTTGGACCTGCTTTTCTTGCAGCTCTTGTTGTGCAGTGTTCCAGAGTTCGGTTAGAGGCATAAAATAAGATTCACGATAGTGAAGCCTTTCTGGGCTTGCGGCAACGCTTTGTGATCGGGTGCTTTCTGCAACAGGCTGTGGCAAAATTACCGCAGCTTCTGCTTCATCACGAGTTTGCCCACAAGCTGTCGCCAAATTGAGCCCGACCGCTTCTTTGCAGAGAACACCCCGCGCACCCCGCATGCTTTTGAATTAGCCTGGCGTGCGAGCGGGAGAGGTGAAGCCGTTGCGATGGAGACCTTGATGTCCATTTTCCAGTCCAATTCAGTCCATTTCTGTCCAATTCGGGCCGCTTTTGGCCGATTCCGGCAGTCTGGAAGCAGCCGGGACGGCTGCACCACACTGGGCTGCGGCTGAAAACTCTCACTGCCCCCAGACTCGCGGTGCCTTGTAGTTGGCGGGTTCATCTTCAGCCTTCGACGGAACGGCGGCGGCGCGATAGGCTTCGAGGCGTTCGCGGAGCTGCTGGACCTTCTCGGGGTGTTTGGTGGAGAGATCGTGCTGCTCCTCGGGATCATCGGCGAGGTGGAAGAGTTCCACGCGAGTGTCAGCGGCGTTCTTCAAGAGGGCTGCTTGGAGCTCGTTCGCGGTGATGTGGCCGTTGAGCACGAGTTTCCAGTCGCCCATGCGAATCGCGCCGCTGTTGGGCATGGCGTTGATGAGGATGTCTTCGTGAGGAGAGGCTTTGCCTTCGGTGATCACGGGCCAGATGTCGCGGCCATCGAGCGGATGCGCTTGATTGAGCGATCCGCCGGCGAGATTCAAGAGCGTGGGGAACCAGTCCACCATGTGCAGCGGCTCGTTGATGACGGTGCCGGGCTTGATCCGGCCGGGCCAGTTTGCCAAGGCACAGACGCGTGTGCCGCCTTCGTAAAGCGTGCCCTTTTGCGCTCGGAGCTTGCCGTTGGAGCCGCCGCCGACACCGAGCAGGCCGCCGTTGTCGCTGGAGAAAAGGATGAGCGTGTGGCGGATCAGTCCGCGTTTCTCCAACGCGGCCACGACGCGCCCGACTTGCTCATCGAGGCACTCAATCATCGCGGCATAGACCTGGCGCTTCTTGTCGGTGAAGTGCGCGTTGCGTTTTAAATACTCAGGTGGTGCCTGCAGTGGCGTGTGAGGGGCGTTGAAGGGCAGGTAAAGGAAGAAGGGCTTCTCGTCGTGGTTTTGCTCGATCACGCGCACGGCCTCATCGCCCAGCAACGTGGTCGCGTAGCCTTTGTCGTGGCTTTCCTGGTCGTTGCGATGCCAGTCGTGGCCTCCATCGCGGGCGTGGGTGAAGAAGTCGATCGCGCCATTGTAATGGCCGTATTGAGTGTCGAACCCGCGCTGCATCGGCAGGTAGGCAGGCTGAAAGTGCCCGAGATGCCACTTCCCGCTGATGTGCGTGGTGTAACCG
>JBKCXA010000014.1:0-2515 GCA_046316935.1 Prosthecobacter sp. | reverse complement strand
ACCACGCCACGCAGAGCAGCGCCCTCCTTCAAATCGAAAGCATCAAAGCCCTCAACTTCGCCAACACCCCCGCCCACCAGCTCGCCATCAAATACCGCATCCGCCGGGCGCTTGATGAGAAGTGAGCTGGAGCACGTTGTTCACGCTTGAGCGTGTCAGGGGTGTTGAGTGGCTTAACGACCCAAGCTCAGCGACCGCCGCCGGAAACGCTCGGTCGGCTGCAGGAGTCGCTGACAAAATGTCCGAACCGTCCGACTGCAAAACGGGGCGGCGGTTCGCTGCAGCGCATGGTTAGGCCACGTCGTCATAATCTCACATCAAGCTCCAAGAGTCTGCGGGCAACTGGTCGTAACTGCTCTGCCGACTCGCACGGTGCGCCGATGGTGTCGCGCTCGATCCGAAAAAGACACTCGATAAGCTCCTGCTCGGAACGATTGCCAACCAAAATCCGGTAAACGGGCGCGATGTAGCTATCATACTCGTCTGCGGGCAACGCCTCACCGAAACCAATCGGATTCCAGTCGCGAAGAAGGACCTGACGGATGGAATCCTGAATTCCGGCTGCTCTGGACTCTCTCGAATCGGTCATACGCGTGGAGTGGCCTAGACTTTATGGCTGCGGTCCAGTGAGCACAAGCGAACTGGGAGCGCAGCACGGCTGAATGAAAAAGGCGTGGTGTGCTGGCCGCATGTGTTTCGCGGGCTGCTTCTGGCGAGGCCTATCCGCATGTTCGGGGAGGGACGAGCAGTCCCTGCCGGACGAACCACGAAATGAGCAACCAACACACCACATCATATGAGCAAAGAACTATTGTATTTGGGCCTTGATGTCCATGCCGAAAACATTGCCGTCGCCATCGCCGAGGCGGGACGCGACGGAGAAGTCAGGAACTATGGAGATATCCCCAACACCCTTCACAGCGTCGAAAAGCTGCTGCGCAAGCTGGGCCATCCAGACAAGGAGCTGAGGGCTTGTTATGAGGCGGGTCCCTGCGGTTTCGTGCTGGCACGCTTCCTCAAAAAGAAAGGCATCGCCTGCGATGTCATTGCCCCATCGCTCACGCCCAAAGGATCGGGTGATAAGATCAAGACGGATCGTCGTGATGCACGCATGCTTGCACGCCTTCACCGTGCAGGCGAGCTGACGGCTGTGCATGTTCCTGACGAGCGCGATGAAGCCATTCGCGACCTCTTCCGCGCCCGCACCGATGCCGTGCAGGATCAACGCAGCGGACGCAATCAGCTCAAGGCCTTCCTGCTGCGCAACGGCTACCGCTACGGCGAGAAGACCTCGTGGAGCGCGGGACACATGCGTTACTTGCGTGAACTGATCCTGCCGCATCCAGCGATGAAGATCGTGCTCGAAGAGTATCTGCAATGCATTGATGCCGCAGCGGAGCGCATCGAGCGATTGGAGGAGCACATGAAAGCCTTGCTCGACGAGTGGCACATGAAGCCCGTCGTGCTCGCTCTCATGGGGTTTAAAGGTTATCAAACCGTCGCTGCGATGATCACCGTCAGTGAGATCGGTGACATCCACCGCTTTCCGCATCCACGGCAGCTCATGGCCTATCTGGGACTCGTGCCCAGCGAGAGCAGCAGCGGTGGCAGCCGTGCGCAAGGAACCATCACGAAGTGCGGCAACGGCCACCTGCGCTGGATCTTCAACGAATGCGCCCAGCACTACCGCCTGCCGCCGAAAGTCAGCCAGGAACTCACCACACGACAAGAGGCCATCCCAAAAGCACACCGGCGTCAGGTCATCGAAATCTCCTGGCGCTGTCAGAACCGACTCCATGAACGAGGACGCAAACTCGCCGCACGCGGCAAGACACGGCAGAAAGCGCAGATCGCCATGGCACGAGAGCTCTCCGCCTTCGTGTGGGAAGTCATGCGGGCGGTGATGCCCAAAGCCGACGGCAGCCACGCCATCAGCACCGCACGGACACCCAAGGCCATTGAGGCCACCCAACCGGCAGCGAAGAAGAAAGGCCGCGAGTACACCTTGAAGACAAAGTGAACTGCACGAGCCGGAACAACCAACAGACCCACAGCTAAACCCAGAACAACAACCCGACACCCCAAGCTTCACACCTTAGAATCAGACTGATCGACGCGGAGGCCAGCACACGAGAGACGTTATGAGATAAGAGAGACCGAGAGGTCTTTTGAGCGCTCGAGCCGAGACTGTGAGAACCGGGCCGCGGTGAACAAAAGAAATGCGTTAACCAGCACGCGAATGTCAGCATAACCACCGAAGTGATACGATTCACCCTGGTCGGTCAGTCTGCTTCTGAGGTGAGAAGAACAAACCAAGCAAAAGGTCATCCAAATGACACAGGACACACATTCCCACTTGCCAAAACCGGAGCCATATCAACGTCTCGGATCAGGCGACGGCGAGGATTGGACCATGAATACAAGACAGATAGCCTCCGAGCCGTTGCCTGCATCCGTTTTGTTCGCCCCTTGGGTGTTCGTCGCGGTGTCTCATCGCAGTGGGGGATGTGCAGTG
>JBKCXA010000013.1:0-7278 GCA_046316935.1 Prosthecobacter sp. | reverse complement strand
GCCCTGGATCTTCGAGAAGGTGCGCAGCACGACCACGTTGCGGCCTTGGCGGACGTATTTGAGGGTGTCTGGCGGGTTGTCGAGGAACTCATAATAGGCCTCGTCGAACACGACGACGACATGCTCCGGCACCTTGTCCATGAAACGGTCGATCTGCTCCTGCGTGACGAGCGTGCCCGTGGGGTTGTTCGGATTGGCGATGAAGACTTCTTTCGTCTGCGGCGTGATGGCGGCGGCCATCGCATCGAGATCATGCACGTAGCCGGGGTCTGGCACCTCGATGGTGTCGGCACCGAAGACCTTGGCCATGAGTTTATAGACGAGAAAGGCGTGCTCGGCGGTGATGATGTTGTCGCCAGGCTTCAGGAAGGCGTGGCCGATGAACTCGATGACTTCGTTCGAGCCGCAGCCCATGATGAAATTGCCCATTTCGAGTCCGAACTTCTCGGCGAGGGCATTGCGAAGCTTCCACGAAGCGCCGTCTGGATAGATATGAACCTCTTCGACGGCCTTTTTCATCGCCTCGACGGCCTTCGGCGATGGCCCCAGCGGATTCTCGTTCGAGGCCAGCTTGATGATGTCCTCCGGCTTCAAGCCACGTTCGCGGGCGACATCCTCGATGGGTTTTCCGGGTTCGTAGGCGACGAGATCTTTGAGCTGGGTGTTGGCGTAGTTCCAGATGGACATGGCGGGCCGCCTCCTATGAACGGAATGCGGCCCGTGGCAAGTATCTGGACGCCTTTGGATCAGCTTTCGCGGATCTTCACCGCCAGCGTGTCCACCATGCGGCGGAAATCCTGCGAATTTTGAATCTGGTTGGTCACCACCTTGCAGGCGTGGATCACCGTGCCGTGGTCACGCCCGCCGAACTCCTCGCCGATCTGGATGAGCGGCAGTTTCGTGAGCGTGCGGACAAGGTACATCGCCACCTGGCGGCCCTCGGCGATGTTTTTCGGACGACGAGGTCCGGTCAGGTCACTCACGCGGAGATCATAGTGCGTGGCCACGATGCGCTGCACACGGTCCACGGTGATCTGCTTGGCCGCATCGTCCTCGATCACATCATGAAGGAGGGTGGCGAGGGCCGATTCGGTCTGCACAGGACCTTCAAGCGAGACGTGAGCGGCCACACGCATGAGGGCGCCTTCGAGCTTACGCACGTTCGAGCGGATGCGCTGCGCCATAAACTCAAGAAGCCAGCCATCAAGCGATACATTGAAGTCACTCTGCTTGCGGCGCAGGATTGCCATGCGGGTCTCAAAGTCCGGCACTTGGATCTGCGTGGTGAGCCCCCATTCAAAACGGGACACGAGACGGCTTTCGAGGTTCTTGATCTCGCTCGGCGGCCGGTCACTGGCCAGGACGATCTGACGCGCATTATTAAAAAGCTCGTTGAAGGTATGGAAGAACTCCTCCTGCGTGCTGTCCTTGCCTTCAAAGAAGTGCACATCATCAATGAGGAGCACGTCGACCTTCCGATACTTCTGGCGGAACTGGGCGAAGGTCTGCTTCTTGATGGAATCCACGAACTCGTTCGTGAACTGCTCGCTCGTCACATAACGCACGATGGCGTTGCGCTTCCGTGCCAGCACTTCCTGGCCGATGGCCTGAAGCAAATGCGTTTTGCCAAGGCCGGTGGCACCGTGAAAGAAGAGCGGGTTGTAGATGCGGCCGGGCTTCTCAGCCACCGCACGGGCCACTGCCACTGAGTAGCTCGTATTCGTGCCGCTGACATAGCTGTCGAAGTTGAACTTCGCATTCAAACCCGCTTCCGCGAAACTGCGGATCGGCGAAGGCTCTGGAGCGGAGACACGAGCGGCTTTGATGTGAGGCACCGCGGCTTGCGTGACAGGAGAAGTAGGCTCCGAAGCAATCGCGAACTCAATGATCGCCGGCTCGCCCGTGATCTGCGCCACGGCATCGGAAACGGCGCCGAGGTAATTGCTCTCGATCCACAGTTGATGGATCGGATTCGGCACGGTCACCACGAAGCGACCACCGTCCGCCATGCGACCGCTGGTGCCGCTGAAGCAGCGCTGGAAGTTGTCACTGCCCAAACGCTCGAGCAGCACCACACACACGCGATCCCACAACGTGGGCGTCAGCGTGAACAAATCGGAAGCGGAAGGGACATCTGACGGCTGCGGGGTTTGAGAGTGACTTTCATTCGGGATCTCCATGTTGTTGTTGGGTGCTCCGGCGCGAGGGAGGGGTCTATGAGTGATTGGGGGGGAAAGGGATCGAGAAGTCTTCCGTTCAGGTGTGGATGAGACACATGGAGAAGTTTTTGGAATGGGGCGCTTTGTATGTCGAAACCATTCAGCGAGACAACCATTTCCTGCCGAAAAATTTGAAATTATTTTAACGAACTCATGAAACATTTTAAAAGAGTTTGCGCCCACCTGATGAATGCGCATGTGCATGACTTGTGAATAGCCTGCGAACATCCGGGCATAACTTCACGCTGGCATCAAACCTGCTGTGCGTATTGCACCTGTACAAGCCCCAGGTCGTGTGACGTTTCAGAATCTCATGACCACTAAGCTCATCATCAAATATCTCCTCAGCGCCTTCATCATTACCGTGGTGAGCGAAGCAGTGAAACGCAGTGACAAAGCAGGCGCCCTGCTCGCCGCGCTGCCATTTGTTTCCATCATCACCCTGTTTTGGGTCTATTATGAGAGTGATCCGTCTGTGCGCGGCCAAAAAGCAGCCGATCATATGTGGTACATCTTCTGGTATGTGCTCCCCACACTGCCGATGTTTCTGCTTTTCCCCTCCATACAAAGGGCGTGGGGCTTTTATGGTGCCATTGGAGGCTCCGCCGTGCTCACCATCGTGCTCTTTGCCTTGCTCAAGGCGGTCTCCGCCAAGTTTGGACTGATGCTTTAAAGCCTCGGCTCAGACGGACCAGATGTGAAGCCATTGATTCAGCCAGCCAACAATGCCGGCGATGCCGACGATGACGATCAGCCATTCCATAGCCAGCCACCAGCGACGACCACTGACCTCCTGCCGTTGCGCAAGCGTCATTTTCCGACGACCGCGAGCCGCGCCTTGAACCGCGAGAGGTGGAAGTGTGTCGAGCGAGGCCAGACGACGTGCTTTCTGGAGCCGTGGAGCATCGGCGATGAGGCATTCCAAACGATGAATCTGCTTCCCGAGTTCCTCGGAGCGACGGCGGAGATGACGTGGATTGACTGCATCAGGTGAATGTGCCCGGTCGAGTTCCATTGCGGTTTTCGGACGACGGGAACGCACTTTACGATTGCCTGTGGAGAAGAGAGCCATGACCGGGAGGAGTGACAGGTTGAAAGAGAGGGAGAACTCAGAACATCAGTTTTGCCAGGACAAGCCCGAGCAGCATGGCGCCAATGAGCGGAAGCGTGAACGCAAAGCCTCGTCGCAACCAGATGATGAGTTCCTCGGTCGGCGAGGCATTGGAAAACACTCTCTCGGCTTGACGATCATCATCCTCGGCTGGCATGGTCTGATGATGAGCCACACCCGCCGTGATGGGGTTGGACTCGACCAAACGGAGGCTTTCGATCCGGCGCATGCCTTTGGAGTAGTCTGCCTCGGCATCTTCGATGGCAGCAAGAGCCTGGTCTAGTTCCTCATTCACCTGACTACGGTGCCATTTTTCAGGCTGAAGGCTTTTCAAAATATCAAGATGCCGCCGGAAGTCATCATGGGTCAGACTAAGCTCTTCGACACGCTTCTGAGCATCGTAAAGGTCGCGCTCCACGCCGCTCGATGAACGAGCGAGCTTCTCGAGGAGGTCTCTCTTGCCCACAACAAATCTTTCCTGTTTTACACGGAGCGTCTCAAGATGCTGCTTCTGCCGTTCGATCTCCTCTTGCTGCATGCGGAGCTGGAGCAGCTGCTCCTGGGCGGCTTTGACCTTGTGATCCACGTCATCCAGAGGCGCAGACTCCATGAATTCGGGAGCGTCATCGAAACGCAGCAGGTCTTCTTCGAGATGTCCGGGAGATGTGGCGACTGCTAGGGAGGTAGACTTGCGTGTCATGGCAGTAAATTTTATTTACAGCCGTAGATATTACGAATCTCTTAAATAATCCAGACTTTTTGTGCGCTTTTTTGCAAAAAAATAGGGGGCTCCACCTACCAGAGCCGTCAGGACGAGCAAAATTCCCAGACTGGACACGTCCAACCGCCAATCTACCGGAGGTGTGGTGGTGATTTGCGGCTTCAAGCTGCTCCACGAGGGGATTAAAACAACCATCATGCCGGTCAGGATGTAGATGAAGCTGCTGATCAGGCAGACTGTGCCCCCAAAGCCCGATACGATTCGGGCAGGATTCGCTTCGCGAAAGTTTGGCAACAGGGCTCCCAGCGAGAGCGAGAGCGCCGTGAGCCCGTAGCTCATCATCATCATGGCGAGGCTGAAAAAGAGCATGCGACGAAGCGGCATGCCGAGCGAGATGCCTGACAGGCAGACCAGAGCCGTCATCAGCAGCGCCAGCACCCCGGCGCTGAGTCGGAGTTTCAAAGCCAGCACACGGTGCAGCGGGACCGGAGAAAGGCCGAGAATCCACATGCGCTGCCCTTCCAGGCTGAGCTGCGGATAAATGAACCGCGTGGTGAGCGTCGAAAGAGCCAGGCAGCAGACGAGCAGGTTCAGGTGACTGATGACCGACGTCCAGAAGGGGCTTTGTAAATCGTCGCCCATGCTCCGGAGGTTGGCCGAGTAAATCAGCAGCAGGCCAAAGATCACCGCGCACTGCCCCCATTGCAGCGGTTCACGCAGGAATACGCGAACTTCTTTGCCAAGAATGGCAAACGATGCACGGTCCAGGGCCAAGGCTCTGCGGAACAACTCGCTCAAACGCCCTGCCTTCAATGGCATGCGCACTTGGGCCGCGCCGCCACCGGGAACCGCCTGCATCAGGCGGTTCCATGCGGCAAAGAACCAGGCTTCCGCCAGACGCGCGGTCACGACTAGCGACACCAGCGCATGGGAAAGCAGCACCAGATGAAAAAAACACGCGCGCCTGCCGAGGCCGCCGCCTGTCGCGTGCACCGCCTCCGCCACCCACGAACTGGGCAGCAAGGGATGCATGCAGATTTCCGTGTGCTTCAAAATCTCGCTCACACCGGTCGCCACATCCCCGCTGCGCACCGCCTCCAGGTCAACCGCGAGAAACTGTTTCACCACCAGCCCGAGCAGGAGCAGCCCCCCTAGCGCGGCCGCCTTCCACCAGGAGCGCCGGGCATACCTCACCAGCAGGAGCAACAGCCAGGTGGAGAGATTGGCCGAGATGGCCACCAGGCACAGCAAGGCGGGAGCGGTTGCCAGGAAAAAACCCGGCCCCGCCTCGTAGATCCGTCCCAGCGCCAGCAGAATCGGCGCACTGAGCACGATGAGTCCCCAGCTGGCAAGCAGCATGCCTTCGAGCGTCTTCCACATCACAAGACTGCGAGGCGGCAGCGGCAGCGCCACCTGCCACTCCATGTCCTTACGTCGGAACAGGCCCATGCCGGTGATGGTGGCGTTCGAGATCACCAGCATCATGAAGAAGAAGAAAAACAGCAGGTAGATCAGCCGCTCCGCCAGCAGCGGCCCCAGCATGGGAATCTTCATCACATAGTCGAGGCCGTGGGCCACGAGCTGGTAGGCCGCAACACTGTAAAACACGAGGAAACCACCCACCGTGGCCACCAGCAGCCGGTTCTGGCTCAGCCCATGCGCCGCTTTATTCGCCAGCATCCACCCATGGGCTCGGGCAAGGAGGGCGGTAGTGGCGGCAACAGTCATGACCCCGTTTTAAAAGAACCGCCCGAGGAAGGCAAGTCCCCTTCCCTTCACCTAACCGCCGACACCAAAATTCGCGCCCACCTTGACCCGCCGCCCATCCACCGCGAAGGAGCACGCGTAATCCCCGCCTCATGCTCCGTCTTGCCCTCAAAATGCTGTTTGGCGACTCCGCGAAGTATCTCATGCTCGTGGCGGGCCTCGCGGTGGCCACGTTTCTCATGGCGCAGCAGACCGCCGTGTTTTGCGGGCTCATGAGCTGGACCAAGTCCACGCTGAAAAACGTCCCCGCGCCCATCTGGGTCGTCGAGGACCGCGTCGAGCAGGTGACTGAAACCAATCCGCTGCTCGACACCGATGTCGCCCGTGTGCGCAGCGTGAGCAGCGTCGCGTGGGCCTCGCCCATCTACAGCGGCATCCAGCGTGTCCGGCTTGAAAGCGGCAGCTTCAAAGTCATCCAGCTCATCGGCATTGATGCGAACACGCTCGCCGGAGCTCCTGCCAGAATGCTCGCCGGTGATCTCATGAAGCTGCGCCTGCCACACTCCGTCATCATCGACGATCTCGGCGTGCAGCGGCTCGCTAAAAAGCGTGGTGACAAGGTGAAGCTCAACGACGTCTTCGAAATCAATGATCAAGAAGCCCGCGTGGTCGGCATCGCCGATGCCGTCACCTCTTTCACTGGCGGCCCTTACGTCTGGACGACCTACGAAAGAGCGCTGCAATATGTGCCCGCCCAGCGCAAAATGCTTCAGGCCGTCATTTGTGCGCCTCGCGAGGGCGTGAGCCTCGATCAAGCCATCGCCGACATCCGCCGTGATACAGGTCTGAAGGCCTTCGCGAACCGCGAGGCCACGTTTGATGAGTTCCTCGGCCAGATGAAGGAAAAGCCGACTACGAACTTCAATGTCTCCACCGTGTGGTGGTACATCAAAAACACCGGCATCCCCATCTCCTTCGGCATCACCGTCATCGTCGGTCTCATGGTCGGCATCGCCGTGAGCTGCCAGACCTTCTACTCCTTCGTGCTCGAAAACATGCGTCACCTCGGCGCCTTGAAGGCCATGGGCACCTCAAACGGCACGCTTTGCCTCATGCTCATCACGCAAGCCTTCACCGTCGGCATCATCGGTTATGGTATCGGCCTGCTCGGCACCGCTGGCTTTGCGTTCGGCGCTTTGAAGAACGAGCAGCCGCCCTTCTACATGCCCGAGTTTGTGCCATTTGCCGTGCTCGCCGTCATCTTGGGCATCTGCACGCTCGCTGCCTTGCTCGGCATCTGGCGTGTGAGCCGACTCGAACCCGCCATGGTCTTCCGCAGCTAGCCGATGAGCACGAAAGACGACGCCAAACTCGCCGCCCGGCTTCGCGGCATCTCGAAAAGCTTCGGCGATGGCGAATCACGCATCAAGGTGCTCAAAGGCATCGACCTCGATGTGCGCAGCGGGGACATCACCATGCTCGTCGGCCCTTCCGGCTGTGGCAAAACCACACTCATCAGC
>JBKCXA010000012.1:0-3529 GCA_046316935.1 Prosthecobacter sp. | reverse complement strand
TCGGCGACGCTCCAGGCGATGCTGAGGCCGTCGAAGGTGCTCGTGCCGCGACCGATCTCGTCGAGGATGACGAGGCTGCGCTCGGTGGCGTTGTTGAGGATAAGCGAGGTCTCGTTCATCTCGACCATGAAGGTGGACTGGCCGCGCGCGATGTCGTCGCTGGCGCCGATGCGGGTGAAGATGCGGTCCACGAGGCCGATCTCCGCGCTGGCGGCGGGCAGGAAGCTGCCCATCTGCGCCATGAGCGTGAGCAGCGCGGTCATGCGCAGATACGTGCTCTTACCGGCCATGTTCGGGCCGGTGATGAGGATGAGGCGGCTTTCCTCGGGCTCTAAAGTGATGTCGTTTGGCACGAAGCGCTCGCCGCTCGTGAGATTCTGATCGAGCACGGGATGGCGGCCGTCGCGGATGAAGAGATTCCGCGTTTCGTTGAGGACGGGGCGGGTGTAGTTGAAGAGCCGCGCGGTCTCGGCGAGCGACGCGAGGGAGTCGAGCACGGCGATGGTCTCGGCAGTCTCCTGGATCTGCGCGAGGTGCTGCAGCACGCGGCCGCGCAGCTCGATGAACTGCTCATACTCCAGTGCCTTGCTGCGCTCCTCGCTGCCGAGGATCTTGTCCTCCATGCGCGTCAGCTCGTCGGTGATGTAGCGCTCGCCGTTGACGGTGGTCTGCTTGCGGTGGTAGTCGGCGGGCACGCTGCCGACGTTCGCCTTGGTGATCTCGATGAAGTAGCCAAAGACAGCGTTGTATTTGATCTTGAGGCTCTTGATGCCGGTGCGCTCGATCTCACGCGCCTGCAAATCCGCGATCCACTGCCGGCCGAGCGTGGAGGCATTGCGCAGCTCATCGAGCTCCGGCAGCCAGCCCTCGCGGAAGACGCCGCCCTCTTTGATCTGCATGGGCGGCTCATCGACGATGGCGCGTTGGATCTCGGAGGAGAGGGATGTCAGGTCATGCAGACGCTGGATCAGAAGGTCGGACGCGTCGGACCGGTCCGACCAGTCGGACAGCAGCGCTTTTAACGAAGGCACGACCTCCAGCGAAACGGCGAGCGCCTGCAAATCGCGGCCATTGCCGCTGCCTTGGCTGAGGCGGGAGCTGGTGCGCTCGAGATCACGCACTTCTTTGAGCAGCGTGCGCACCTGGCTGAGCAGCATGGGCTCGTCGAGGAAGGCGGCGATCATGTCCTGGCGCTGCGTGAGCGTGTCGAGATCGCGCAGGGGATGCAGCACCCAATGGCGGAGCTTGCGGCCACCCATCGGCGTGCAGGTGCGGTCGAGGGCGCTCAAGAGCGTGTGCTGCGAGCCGCCACGGGCGTTCACCAGCTCGAGGTGGCTCTGGCTGGCGGCGTCGATGAGCACCACGTCGTGCGTTTGACCGACGCGGAGGCGCTGGATGTGCTCGACGCTGCGGCGGAGCTGAAATTGCAAATACTGAAGAATGCAGCCCGCCGCACAAAGCGCGGCGCTGAGGCCCTGGCAGCCGAAGCCATCGAGCGACTGCACTTTGAAATGCTGCGTGAGGCTGTGCTGGGCCTGATCGAGCAAAAAGAGGTAACTCTCGACCCCGAGCGCCGCGGCGGGATGGCCGAGCTGCTCGATGAGGTCCTGCTGGTCGTCGCTGAAGAGCAATTCGCTGGCCTGCAGGCGCTCCAGCTCATCGGCGAGCTCGGTGGCGTCCTTGAACTCCGCGATCTCGAACTCGCCCGTGGTGTGATCGACATAGGCGAGGCCGAATTTTTTGCCCTTCGCCTCGCGAAACACCGCCGCGAGGTAATTCGGTCGATTCGAGTCGAGCAGGTTCGTGTCGTTGACCGTGCCGGCGCTGAGGATTTGCGAAATCGCCCGCTCCACGATCTTCCCCGGCACCGGATCGCTCGTCTGCTCACCGATGGCGACGCGTTTGCCAGCCTTGATGAGCTTCGCGATGTAGCCCTGCGATGAATGATGCGGCACGCCGCACATCGGCACGCCGTTTCGCTTCGTCAGCGCCACATTCAGGATGGGCGAGGCGACCTTCGCGTCCTCGAAGAATAGCTCATAAAAATCGCCCAGGCGGAAAAACAGCAGCACATCCTCCGGAAGCTCCCGCCGCATGGCGAGGTATTGCTTCATCATCGGGGTGGTGGCGGCGTCGGACATTTATGATTTACGATTTTTGATTTATGATTTGGGGGGAGGGAAGGCAAATCTTTCTCCTCCTCTTACTCCTACTCCTCCTCCCGGCGAATGGTGTTTGATGCTGGGATCGAGGGAGTAGGATAGCAGCGCCCAAACCACACCCGCGGCAGCGCGAAGCTGGAGGCGAGCAGCACGGTGAGCACGCCGGTCATGGTGATGAGGCCGAGGGAGATGAGGCCGCGGTTGCTGCCGGTGGCGAGGGCACCAAAGGCGAGGCCGGTGCTGAGGCCGCAGTAGGCGAGCGAGCGGCCGAGCGACGCGGCATGCGCGGCGGTGGCGCCTTTCTCACGCAGGGTATGCATCATGTGGATGGTGAAATCGAGCCCGAGGCCGAGGCACAAGGGCACGGCACCGATGCTCATGAGGTTCCACGTCCAGTCAAACGCCGCCATGCTGCCGAGCAGCACCCACGCACTGGCCAGCAGCACACCCGCGGCATGCAGCCGCTCACGCCAGCCATGGAAAACGAGCGCGAAGAGCACGATCGCCAGTCCCGCCGTGGGCAGGCACACGCGGGTGATCTCGCGCTCGAGCAAGGGCTCCAGCGACACGCGAAGGTAGTTCCACCCGGCGGGATGCACGCCGTGGATGCCTTCGAGTTTCGCGAGCAGCGGATCGTGAATGCCTTTCGGTGGCGAGAAGGAGCCGAGGGCGGTCATCGAGCCATCGGGCGAGGTGGAGATGAGTGCTAAGTGCTCAGTGCTTAGTGAGGAAGTATTGCTGCGCCAGTTCGCGAGCACTTTCTGCGTGAGCGAGAAGGCGGTGTCGGTGAAGCCAGCGGTGTCGAGAGCGGTTTGCAGGGCTTTCTCCGAGGCGGCGAGCTGTTGGAGTGTGGGAGTGTTGGAGTGTTGGTTGCCTGAATTTGGAATCAAAGCCGTGGGAAGCGTGTGCGGGAGGCCGGTGAGGAGCTTGGAGGCTTCGGAGAGAGCGTGACGGAGTTGATCGGCATTTGTGGCGTGGATGAGCAGCGGCACGGTTTGATCGCTGGAGATCATCTTGGCCTCGATTTGCTCGGAGATGTCGAAGGCCTCGCTTTGCTTGGGGCGCAGCACGGAGGAGCCGAAATCGGCTTTAGGCAGGCCTTTGAGGCTGATGGCAATGGTGGATGAGATCAACAAGCCGGCGAGGAGCCAGGTGAAGGCTTTTTGAAGCGTGAGGCCGAGACGTGGGGCGGGCGTTTCGCAGGCTGAAGCGTGAACAACATACGGTTTCATGCCGAGTGGCAGGAATCCGAGGAGCATGACGGCGGCGCCGATGAGCACGCCGAGTGCGGCGAGCACCCCGAGCTGCGCCACGCCGGGCAGTTGCCTGCGTCCGAGCGCTGCACCCATGGCCGCGTGTTGCTCGGG
>JBKCXA010000011.1:0-5365 GCA_046316935.1 Prosthecobacter sp. | reverse complement strand
CCACAAATGGTAGGCACGCATGCGGATCTCCTCGCGCAGATGCGGCGCGGTGATGAGCACCGGCGGCTTTGAGAGCGCTGGAGCGGTGTTTGGGCATGCAGCAGGCCTTTCGGCGAAATCATCGGCACTTTCGCTTTCCACCGCTTCAGGCCGCTGGAGGCGTTTCTCGATGGCGCTGAGCACAAATTCGCGCTGCGGGTCCGCATCGAGCTGCGTGGCGCACACATGCCGAGTGGACCAGCGGGCGGCGAGACGGCTCGTGAAAGCGCACAACGGCCCCGCGCTGTCATCGAGTGCCACGAGCAGCGCACGTCCGTCCTCCTGCTCGACGAGGCTGTGATCCAGCCAGCGCTCCACATGCTCCGGAGGTCGGCAGTCTGCGCTGGCGAGCAAAATGAGCGGCGAGACCTCCGCGACGTGTCCAGCCATGGCCCGCACATCCAGGGCCTCCAGGTGGTGAAACGCCCACGAGTAAAACTGCACGCGCTGGTCGCTACCGATCAGTCGCTGCATCTGCTCCCTGGCGATCTGCACACGTGCTGCGGAGCCCGCTCCGTCATGCACGGCCACCACGGGAATGCGGGACTTTGAGCGGATGGAAAAGCCGGCGGGCTGACGGATGGGAGCGAGGTCCGAATTCATGAATCGCATGCTGAGCCCACGCATCGGGCGCCGCCATGCGCAGCTTCTCGCAGCCCTCTTCAGCAAGCGGATGAGGTCCCGTCATGTGGCGTCCTGAACGCGGATGACGCGCACACCGCGCCTCCACACGTCATGGTGGCCGCTGGAGGCGGTGGCCTCGCGGATGACGATGTATTCGTGGAGGTTCTCATTCGTCAGCAGACCGGTGAGCATGCCGTGATTCATGACGGCAAGCGCCACCGAGGGGTCCTCGCGCTCGCGTTGCAGGATGTCATCGAGCAGCTCGCCCTCCTCCACGGTGGCAAAGTCCTCGCGCATGATCTCGCCTGCGGTGGTTTCCATCGGGCGGTGGCGCATGGCATCCAGGATATCTGCATTCGCCAGCATGCCGATGATGCGCTCGCGCTTCATCACTGGATAGTCATGCTGGGCTCCAGAGAGCATCAGAGCGGCCAGATCCTGCAGCGTGGCGCTGGCGGTCACGGTGTGAAAGCGTGTCACCATCGCCTCGCGCACGCAGGCACCGGAGACCACCGCACGCACCTGCGCCATCGAGGCTTCTTGCGCCGCGCCGGACCACACAAACACCGCGATGAGGAGCAGCATCGGATTGTAAAACAAACCCCAGGCCGCAAACACGATCGCCATGCCTTTGCCCACCGTCGCGGCTATGCTCGTGGCACGGGCGTAATCCATCTTCATCGCCAAAACCGCCCGCAGCACGCGTCCGCCATCCATCGGAAAGGCGGGCAGCAAATTGAAGAGCACGAGGCCGATGTTCACCGCCAGCAGACGCTCGATGATACCGCCTTCCGCGCTGCCGAGAGCACTCACGGGCTCCCAGGCCTGCGCCAGCGTGAGCCACGCGGCGAGGCCGAGAGCGATCACCACATTCACCGCCGGACCTGCCAGCGCCACGAGCAGCTCCTGCGAAGGCTTCTCCGGGATGCGCTCCAGCCGCGCCACGCCGCCAATCGGCAGCAGCGTGATGTCCCGTGTGCCCACGCCAAACCGCCGCGCCATCAACGCATGACCATACTCATGCAGCAGCACGCAGAGAAAGAGCAGCGCAAAGAACACCATGCCCCAAAACGCCTCCACGAGACTGCTCTGCGGCAGCCAGTGCGCGATGCCGACAATCGCCAGCACGATGAGGAAGGTGAAGTGAACGAAGACGTCGATGCCGAGGAAGCGACCGAGTTTGAAGGACCATTTCATGAGAAGGGACTGGGTGAGAAAGTTCAGCGTTTGCGGATCAAGCGAGCCACCAGTGCCGTCCAGCCCGTCTGGTGCGAGGCACCGCAGCCGCGGCCCGTGTCGGCATGGAAAAACTCGTGGAAGAGAATCAGATCACGCCAGGCGGGATCGCTCGCATAGCGCTCGTCACCGCCGTGGCAGGGGCGGTGGCCGTTTTCATCCGGCTCAAACAACCGCGTCATGCGGCGGGCGATCTCGCGCGAGGCCTCCAGCAGTGTCACGCGATTCCCGCTACCCGTCGGCAGCTCGACGGTGAGCTCATCGCCATAAAAATGATGATAACGCTCCAGCGCCTCGATCAGCAGATAGGTGATGGGAAACCACACCGGGCCGCGCCAGTTCGAGTTCCCGCCAAACATGTGGCTGTCGCTCTCGCCCGGCACATAGCGCACGGTTTTGTGCTCGCCCTGCACATGCAGCTCAAAGGGATGCGCCTCATGGTAACGCGAGAGCGAGCGGATGCCGAAGGGCGAGAGAAACTCCCGCTCATCGAGCAAGTAAGCCAGCAGGCGCTTCAAACGCTCGCGTGAAGGCAGCGCCAGCAACCGGTGACCATGCGCTCCGCCGCGCCGGCAGTAGCTCACATGCACCGCGAGATCGCTGCGATGCGCCAGGAACCAGTCCATGCGCTTTTTAAAGCCCGGCAGCGCCGCGATGCGCTGCTCGTCGAGCAACTCCACCGCGATGAGCGGCAGCAGACCGACCAGTGAACGCGTGCGCAGCGGCAACGGCGGGTTTCCATCATCGAGGATCTGATCGTAGTAGAAGCCGTCCTGCTCGTCCCACAGGCCCTGGCCGCCGAGCGTGTTCATCGCATCCGCGATCTGCACAAAGTGCTCGAAGAACTTCGACGCCATGTCCTCGTAAGCCGTGTTCACCGTGCCATCCGGCCGCTGCGCCAGCTCCAGAGCCATGTTCAGCATCGTCAGCGCATAAAAGGACATCCACGCCGTGCCATCGGCCTGCTCCAGCCGCTGCCCGTGCGGCAAAGCGGTGCTGCGATCAAAGATGCCGATGTTATCCAGGCCCAGGAAGCCGCCCGCAAAGAGATTCCGCCCCTCGCTGTCCTTGCGATTCACCCACCAGGTGAAATTGAGCAGCAGCTTCTGAAAGCAGCGCTCCAGGAACTCGCGATCCCGTTCACCATGCGGCGCGGTGATCTTGTAAATGCGCCAGCAGGCCCAGGCATGCACCGGTGGGTTCACATCGCTGAATTTCCACTCGTAGGCCGGGATCTGGCCGTTCGGATGCATGTACCACTCACGCAGAAACAGCAGCATCTGCTCCTTCGCGAAATCCGGGTCCGTCTCCGCAAACGGCAGCATGTGAAACGCCGTGTCCCAGGCCGCGAACCACGGGTACTCCCACTTGTCAGGCATCGAGAGGATGTCGCGGGCAAACAAGTGCCTCCAATTCCGATTCCGCCCATCCCAACGCGCCTCCGGCGGCGGCGGATAAGCCGCATCACCCTCCAGCCAGTCCTGCACGACATACTGATAAAACTGCTTGGTCCACAACAAGCCCGCATGCGCCTGCCGCTGGATCTGTGCATGCACCTTGTCCTTCTCGACGATCGTCTCGTAAAACGTATCCGCCTCAGTCACTCGCTGGGAGATGAGTTTCTTGTAGGCAGAAGAATGGGGGCAAGAGAATGGTTTTGAATTCTTCTGCCCCCATTCTTCTGCCTTCCCTTCCCCGCATAGCCGCAGATGCAGCGTCACCGAGCCTCCAGCCGGGATCACCATCGAATAATGCGCGGCGGCCGTCGTGCCTGTTTGGGCCGGATTGACCGCTCCGGCCTCTTTTTCGATCACATGCCGATGAAAGGCATCTTTGGTGAATTTCGACGCGTTGGGCGATCCGAAGAGCTTTTCGTGATTCGTCTCGTTTTCCGTGAAAAGCCACTGCGGAGCCGTTCCATCGCTCGCGGCAGCCGCGTGGAGCTTGTACAGGCCCAAATCCTCCACCAGATCCGATTCCAGCCCGCGATGATCGATCTCCAAAACCTCGCCATCCAGGCTCAGGCAAGGCTTCACCGATCCTTTTTGCCACGACCACACATTACGAAACCAAATCGTCGGCAGCACATCGAGCGGCGCGGCCTCTGAGCCGCGATTGTGAATCGTCACGCGGATGGCAATGTCATCCGGCCCTGCCTTCGCATACTCCACGAACACATCAAAGTAACGTCCGTCATCAAACACGCCCGTGTCCGCCAGATCAAACTCCGCATCCCGCAGCCCACGCCGCCGGTTCTCCTCCACCAGCCGCGCATACGGAAACTCCGCCTGCGGGTATTTGTAGAGCGCCTTCAGGTAGGAATGCGTCGGCGTGGAGTCGAGGTAGTAGTACAGCTCCTTCACATCCTCACCGTGATTCCCCTCCGGCCCGCTGAGGCCAAAAAGCCTCTCCTTCAAAATCGGATCGCGATGATTCCAAAGTGCCAGCGCAAAGCACACGCGACACTGCCGGTCCGTGATGCCCAGCAGCCCGTCCTCGCCCCAGCGATACGCCCGTGACCTCGCGTGCTCGTGCGGAAAGCTCCGCCACGCCTCGCCCTTCTCCGAATAATCCTCCCGCACCGTGCCCCACTGCCGTTCCGACAGATAAGGCCCCCACCGCTTCCAGTTCGCGGCACGGTTTTTATCCTCCAGAAGGCGCTGATGCTCGGCGGTGAAGGTTGGTGGCATTTTCAGGTCGTGAAAGTCAGTCGCGACGCCTGTTCGACAATGAGGAGACGGCTTTCGAGGCCCTCAGTGAACGGCTGAGCGAGACATGGACTGCGGCAGCCTGCTGCCGCCTTTAAGAGGCCAGCCTGCTGGCCGTCGATGGGTGTAAGGTCGTCTTCTTTTCAAATCACAGCCATCCCCGGCAGCAGGGCTGCCACACACGAAAGCGGCAGCAGGCTGCCGCAGTCCATGCAGTTTCTCCGTGAATTGAGCTACAGGCTCCAATCGTTGTGCCAGCGATATTCGTCGCAACGACGGTCTGTGGAGCCAAAAATGCCGCGATGGACCATCTCGCCACCTGACGTGCTTTGATCCAAAGACGTTTCTGGTTGGATGACCGCTTCGTGGTCGATCACCTCAGTCGGGCCGTGGCTGCATGACGTGAGGGCAAGTGCCAGAATGCAACCGAAGGCTAGCAAGGGCGACGTTTTCATGCGGTTTGAACGGCTTTTTCAAGGTAGTCTTTAATCGAACGGCATCACCCCGAAGGATGATGCCGTTGATGCGCTTAGCGGACCTGGCAGCATCACCACATGGCCGGGCCGGTGTCCCAGGTGAGCGGGGCAGCCGGTGCGCTGGCAGTCGGAGAGACGTTCTGATGACTGCACGAGGCGAGCACGAAGCCGCAGCCGACGATGAGGAGCGTTTTGCAGGTTTTCATGGTTGGGGTTGGTTGGTTGAGGTTGGGTGAGACGTGTGGTTGTCATCGCTATCCGCCCGTCTCGAAGCCGGGATAG
>JBKCXA010000010.1:0-8464 GCA_046316935.1 Prosthecobacter sp. | reverse complement strand
GCATAAGGTCCATGCTAGGATTAGAGTTGCCAATTTGGCGTTCATGAAGACAGCTGTTCTACGCACGCAAACAATGAAACTTGCGGCGGATGGCAACTGGGCATGGAGGACCTTGGGCTCCGACGCGGTGAAGGAAGTGGCGAAGTGCGTGCAGTATTGCCGAGAATTGCTGGCGTGAGGTGTGAAATGAATGCAGAGAATCCTCTCGATGGGCTTCGCCTATTGATGGTACTCCTGCAACGCCCGCACCTGCACCTCGCTGCCTTGCAGTGACTTGATCGCCTTCAAGGCCGCATCAGCACCACGGAGCGTGGTCATGATCGGAATGCGGTTCTGCATCGTGGCGGTGCGGATCTTCACTTCATCCTCACGCGTGTTCTTTCCGGACGGCGTATTGATGACGAGGGCCATGTCCTTGTTTTTCATCAGGTCGATGACGTTGGGGCGCTGGCCGCTGGCGAGTTTGGGGAGGATGTTGACGGGGATTCCGGCGTCGCTGATGACCTGGCCGGTGCCGGGGGTGGCGTAGAGGGTGAAACCGAGGTCGGCGTAGCCTTTGGCGATGCGGGCGACGTTTTGCTTGTCGGCTTCCTTCACGCTGATGAAGACGTTGCCTTTCGTGGGCAGGGTGCCGCCGGCGGCCATCTGGCTCTTGGCGAAGGCGAGGCCGAGGTCGGGGTCGATGCCCATGACCTCGCCGGTGCTCTTCATTTCAGGGCCCAGGATGATGTCCACGCCGGGGAACTTGCTGAAGGGGAAGACGGCCTCCTTGACGCTGTAGTGCGTGGGGATGACTTCCTGGGTGAAGCCGAGTTCTTTGAGTGTTTTGCCGGCCATGATCTTGGCGGCGAGCTTGGGCAGCGGGACGCCGATGGCCTTGCTGACGAAGGGCGCGGTGCGGCTGGCACGCGGGTTGACTTCGATGACGTAGAGGTCGTCGCCTTTGACGGCGAGCTGCATGTTCATCAAACCGCGGACGTTGAGGGCTTTGGCGAGCTTTTTGGCGGCGTCGCGGATGCGGTCCTGCATGGCAGGCGCGAGGCTGAAGGGCGGGATGACGCAGGCGCTGTCGCCGGAGTGGATGCCGGCCTCTTCGATGTGCTCCATGATGGCGCCGATGACGGTGGTCTCGCCGTCGGTGATGCAGTCCACATCGACCTCGGTGGCGTCTTCGAGGAAGCGGTCGATGAGCAGGGGCTTGTCCGCGGAGAGCGTGGGCTTGTTCGCGATGAGCGAGGCTCCGGCCTGGCTGGCACCTTCCAGCTCGAGGTTTGTGCGCATGTAGTGCGCGAGTTCGTTGTCGTTATAGACGATCTGCATGGCGCGGCCGCCGAGCACGAAGCTGGGGCGCACGAGGCTGGGGTAGCCGATCTTGGCGGTGACGGCCAAGGCTTCCTCCAGGCTGGTGGCGATGCCGCTGGGGGCCTGGTTCAAACCGAGATCGTCGAGCAGCTTGGCGAAGAGTTTGCGGTCTTCGGCGAGTTCGATGCTCTTCGGCGAGGTGCCGATGATGCGGACGCCGTTTTCTTCGAGGCCTTTGGCGAGATTCAGCGGCGTCTGGCCGCCGAACTGCACGATGACGCCGAGCACCTGGTCGTTGCGGTTTTCGCGGTCGTAGATGTTGAGCACGTCTTCGAGCGTGAGGGGCTCAAAGTAGAGCTTGTCGGAGGTGTCGTAGTCGGTGGAGACGGTCTCGGGGTTGGAATTGACCATGATGGTCTCAAAGCCGAGCTCGCGCAGGGCGAAGCTGGCATGGACGCAGCAGTAGTCGAACTCGATGCCCTGGCCGATGCGGTTCGGGCCGCCGCCGAGGATGATGACCTTCTTCTTGTCGCCATCGCGCACCTCGTCCTCAATGCCGTAGGTGCTGTAGTAGTAAGGCGTGTAAGCCTCGAACTCCGCCGCGCAGGTGTCCACGAGGCGGTAGGTGGGGATGATGCCGGCTTTCTTTCGGGCTGCGCGAACGGCGCTTTGAGTGGTCTTGGCCTGCTGGGCCAGTTGGACATCGGAAAAGCCGAGCTTCTTGGCGCGGCGGAGCGTTTGCTCAGACAGGTCGGACGTGTCGGACAAGTCCGACGAGGCGGTGACGATCTCCTCAATCTGCCTCAAGAACCACCGGTCGATCTTCGTCAGCGCGAAGACCTTCTCCACGTCCCAGCCCTTCGCGAAGGCGGCGCCGAGCCAGAAGATGCGCTCGGCGTTGGGCACGCTGAGCTTGGTTTCGAGTTCCTCGTCTTCGAGCTGCTTGTCCGCGCCGTCGCCGATGAGGCCGAAGCGTTTGATCTCCAGGCCGCGCAGGGCCTTTTGCAGGCTCTCCTTGAAGGTGCGGCCGATGGCCATGACCTCGCCAACGGATTTCATCTGCGTGGTGAGCACCTCGTTGGCACCCGGGAACTTCTCGAAGGTGAAGCGCGGCACCTTTGTCACGACGTAATCAATGGTCGGCTCAAACGCGGCGGGCGTGTGGCGCGTGATGTCGTTTTTGAGCTCGTCGAGCGTGTAGCCGACGGCGAGCTTCGCGGCGATCTTCGCAATCGGGAAGCCGGTGGCCTTCGACGCGAGCGCGGAACTGCGGCTGACGCGCGGATTCATCTCGATGACGATCATGCGGCCCGTGTCGGGATGCACGGCGAACTGGATGTTGGACCCGCCGGTCTCCACGCCGATCTCGCGGATGCACGCGAAGCTGAAGTCGCGCATGATTTGATACTCGCGATCCGTGAGCGTCTGGATCGGCGCGACGGTGATCGAGTCGCCGGTGTGCACGCCCATGGGGTCGAGGTTCTCGATGGAGCAGATGATGACGCAGTTGTCCGCCTTGTCGCGGATGACCTCCATCTCGAACTCCTTCCAGCCGAGCAACGACTCCTCGATGAGCACCTCGCTCACCGGCGAGAGGTCCAGGCCGCGCGCGGTGATGCTCTCAAACTCCTCGCGGTTGTAAGCGATGCCACCGCCCGTGCCGCCAAGCGTGTAGGCCGGGCGGATGATGAGCGGCAGCGTGCCGATCTCGTCGGCGATCTTGCGCGCCTCATCCATCGTGTGAGCCACGCCGGACTGCGGCAGGTCGAGCCCGATTTTGAGCATGGCGTTTTTGAAAAGCAGACGGTCCTCGCCCTTCTCGATGGCCTCCGGCTTCGCGCCGATCATACGCACGCCGTGTTTTTCCAAAGTGCCCGCCCGATGCAGCGACATGGCGGTATTCAGCGCCGTCTGGCCGCCGAGCGTCGGCAGGAGCACATCCGGCTTCTCCTTGATGATGATTTTCTCCACCATCTCCGGCGTGATCGGCTCGATGTAGGTGCGGAACGCGAACTCCGGATCGGTCATGATCGTGGCCGGATTGGAGTTGATGAGCACCACCTCGTAGCCTTCCTCGCGCAGGGCCTTGCAGGCTTGGACGCCGGAGTAGTCGAACTCACAGCCCTGGCCGATGACGATGGGGCCGGAACCGATGACGAGAATGCGTTTGATGGAGGTGTCTTTGGGCATGGGGGAGGGGGAAATGACGAAACCAGAATGAGGAATGACGAATGTCGGGGAGAAAGCGTATGATTTGGGCGCTTTCGGGGGCTGAACGAGTTGGAAAACTCGTTCTACGCGGGCCGGAAAGCGCGGCATCTTGCATGGACTGGGGGGGGCGTCAAATGATGGCGCGAAATGGTTTTTCGGCCGCGGGCAACGCTGAGGGAAAAAGGGTGAATTTTGGGCTTTTTGAGGCTTTTGGACAGGAGAAGCCCGTTGGCAGATTTTTTTCCGCCAGAGCCTGTCCTCGGGGACTGTCTCCGTGCTTCCCAAAAGTTGCCCCGCATGCTAAATCCGCCTTTCGCATGCTCTCTCACGCTTTTCGTCATGCCATGCTGCTTTGCCTCGGCGCCATCCTCGCGCGGGCGGAGGTGCCATTTGGCATTCATGTGGTGGATGAGCACTCGGGCCGAGGCGTGCCGCTCGTCACCCTGCGCACGACGAACCACCTCAGCCTCACGACCGATAGCGCGGGCTGGATTGCCTTCGATGAACCGGGGCTGATGGATCGCGAGGTGCATTTCACCGTGAGCAGTCCCGGCTACGCGATTGCCAAAGATGGCTTCGGCTTTGCCGGGGTGCGGCTCACGCCGAAGCAAGGCACGAAAGCGGAGGTGAAGATCATGCGCACGAGCATCGCCGAGCGTCTCTACCGCATCACGGGGCAGGGCATTTATCGAGACAGCACGCTGCTGGGCATCGAGGCACCTTTGCCGAGGCCAAATCTCTTCGCCGATGTGATGGGACAGGATTCCGTGCAGGTGGCCGAGTGGAAGGGCAGGCTCTTTTGGCTATGGGGCGACACGCAGCGGCCGAACTATCCGCTCGGCAACTTCCACACCACCTGCGCCTGGAGCGACCTGCCGGAGAAAGGCGGGCTCGATCCGAAGGACGGCATCCACTTTGAATACCTCACCGATGAAGCCGGCGCGGTGCGCAAGATGCTGCCGATCAACGAACCCGGCGCGGTGTGGCTCTTTGGCCTGCTCGTGTGCAACGACGCGAATGGTGCGGAGCATCTCGTGGCGCATTACTCGCGATGGAAAGATCTCGGCAAGCGCCTGGAGCACGGCATCGCCGAGTTCGACGAGGAGGAGCAGCGCTTTCGTCGCGTGGCCTTGCTGGGCGAGGAATTCGCGTGGCAGCATCCGCAAAACAACACCGTGCGTGCCCGCGGCACCGGTGCCGATGGCGTGGAGCGCGATTACTTCTACTTCGCCACGCCGTTTTGCGTCACCCGGGTGCCCGCTACCTATGAAGACGTGCAAAACACCTCCAGCTACGAGGCCTTCGCGTGGTCCGCTGAGATGAAGCAGCATGTCTGGCAGCCTTCCGAGCCGCTCACGCAGGAAGCGGAGGCCGCGCTGATCAAGGATGGCAAGCTCGCGAAGGACAAAGCCTATCTTCAGGTCAAAGACGCCACTTCCGGCGAGCCGCTGACGCTTCACGGCGGCAGCGTGCATTGGAATGCGCATCGCCAGCGCTGGGTGATGATCGCCGTGCAAAAAGAAGGCAAGGAATCGCATCTCGGCGAGGTGTGGTATCTCGAAGCGAAGCAGATCGAAGGCCCATGGCGCAAGGCCGTGAAGGTGGCCAGCCATCCGAAATACTCGTTCTACAATCCGAGTCATCACGCCTTCTTCGACCAGCAGGGCGGTCGATACATTTACTTTGAAGGCACTTACACGGAGACCTTCTCCGGCAATCCCGTGGCCACGCCGCGCTACGATTACAACCAGCTCATGTACCGCCTCGACCTCGATGAGCCACAGCTCAAAGCGGCGCAGGAGTGAGCGTGAAGCTTTGATGTGGCCCCTCTCCCCGAAAAACGCTTCATCCGCGAATTTCGCTTCTCACCGGGGCGAGGGAGTTCGCTTTCAGGTCCCGCTCCCCGCAGAGAGGATGCGATCACCTCTTCGGTTAGTTGCGGGTGCCCCCAGACCTTCCGACGACTAGGCAGAAGTGATCACCACAAAGCCGGCCTCATCCACGCTGAGGCCCGCAGGCATGCTTTCCAGCGAAAGACCGGGCAGCAAACGGCCGAGCGTGCCAGCTCGGGTGCCGTGCTGGCCTTCCTCGCCCTCCGCGGCGGGTGGATTTGGAAATTCCGAGCTGATGAGCACACCGCTCGCGGCATCGAAATAGCCACGCAGCACCTGAGGCGACTGCAAAGCCGCGATTTGAGACGCATCGGCATCGATACAGAAAAACAAGCGCTCACCTTGTCCAGCCTGCGAAAGGCTCGCGAGGCTGCCAAAGGCCACCACGGGCCCTCCGCCAGCCTCCACCATGCTTTCGATGATTTTCGTTCCTGGCAGCAGTCGCGCCAGCTCGCGCACGGTGCGATGCACCACGCTGCCCGCAGGCTCCAGGCACAGCAGCACATCCCCCGGCCGATGCCACTCCGCCTCGCGAAGGCGCAGGGCATTGAGAAAAGCCGTGCGATCCTCGCCAGCGAGTTTCCACGCCTCGCGGGCCATCAGCGCCTGCTCGCCCATCGACAGCATCACGCGACGCACCGCCGCGGCGTTGCCCGCTTTGGCATCCAGCGGCTCACCGAAGAACACCGTCGCCGGATAGCGGAGCTGCTTGGGACGCTTCTTGAAGAAGTGACCGCCCTGAAACGAGAAGATGCTGCCATACAAGCCATCCAGCCACACGGGCATCACCTTGGCTTCGCCTTGCCTCGCCATCAGCTCAAAGCCCTTGCGCAGCTCGTTCACCATGCCGTGACGAGTGATTTCGCCCTCGGGACAGAGGCACACGAGGCCGCCTTCCTTCAGCGCGGTCGCCACGGTGCGCACGGCGTCCTTTGCCCGCGTGCCGGAGATCGGCACCGTGCCCACAAAGCGCAAAAAGCCGTTCATCCACCAGATGCGATACAGCACATCCCACATCACAAAGCGCAGCGGCCTCGGGCACGCCGCCGCCAGGATCAGCGCATCCATATAGCTCACATGGTTCGAGAGCATCAGCACGCCACCTCCGGCCGGAACACGCTCCGGGTTGATTGCACGCACATGGTACACCATGCGCACCAGCCCCAGCACCGCGCCGACGACCATGCGGAATAAAAGACTGCGTGGGGCCTCTGGAGCGGGAGTATCTGCGGGATCGGACATGTCCTTGTCGTTAGCAGGATTCGACCCAGCGTCAAAGCTTGGCCGGGCCTATCGCGTGGGGCGACGCTGCGAATGTTCACGCACTTCGGTGTCTTCGAGGGCGCGGTCATAGATCGCCACCTCTGAAATCCGCCCGGAGAAGGGCCGGCGCAGCTTGGATAGCTCCTGACCAGGACGGAATTCGAGGGCACCGAGCTGCAAAAGGGCTTCGTGGCTGCGCGGCACATCATCCGCCTGCGCCGGGCCGAGGCGTGTGCCATCCAGATACAGCTCCATGCGTCCTGCCTGCTGCTGCGCCACGACGTGGTGCCATTGAAAGGGCAGCGCTGCCGTCGTCGGGGAGTAGAGATTCATCCCGTCTCGATGCCCCGGAGGCCAGCGCAGGAGGTAGCGCAGCACGCCCGTTCCACTCGTGGCTCCCGGCTGGCGTCCACCGATCTCCACCAGGCTCAAATGCGGCCTCATCGGCTCAGGCGTGGTCAGCGCGGAAATCGCCATCTGGCCTAGCTGCTCTGGCATGAACCAGAACTCGATGGCGTAGCCGCCAGCAGGCGTTTCCCAGGCCGCTTCCATGTGCAGCACTCCCGGTGCGTCTTTGCCACGAAAGCGGGCGCTGTCGCTGATCTCCACCTCTCCCGTGATGAGCAGGGCGGACGCTCCAGCGATCTCGTTGGGCACCTTGCCATTCACTTGTCGATTCAGCCGCCAGTAGTGCGCAGGTTTCGCCGCGAGGATGCGCTGATCATAATCTGCGGGCAATCGCAGCCGCGGCACGGCAGGCTGCACGGGCTGGAGGAAGTCCGTCTCATCGCTGGAGCCAATCACGCCGCTGCTGCTGCCAAAGCTGGCTTTTTCATGCGCATCGAGCACGGCCGTGCGCAGCCCAGACTGGCCGGGGATGCGTGTGGAGAGCTCCGCCTGACCTTCGATCACGCTCACATCGGTCTGCCCGCTTTTGGTGACGGAGATGCCGAGCACGGTGCCGAGATCCGTCACCGCGCCGCGCGGTGTTTCCACGCAAAAACCCTCCGCACCTCGCGGCACCTGCGTGCGCAAGCGGCCCTCGCGGCAGAGCACACGGCTCACACTGAGCAGATCGAGGTCCGCAGGCCCTTCCACATCCAGGATCACTCCGCTGGTGAAAAGCAACCGCGCCTGACCCTGCGGCAAACGCAGCCTTCCCGCATGGACCGCACGGCTGCTGTCCTCCGCGCTCGCAGGCACGAGCACGGCGAGCGTCTCCGCGTCATGCTCAACGACCTGCGTTTGAAAAAGAAGCAGTCCGGCCAGCACCACCGCCGCAGCGGCGGCGAACCCTGCGGCCCATCGCCAACCCGCACCGACGAAGCGCAGCGGCTCGCGGCGCACGGTCTTCATCAGCGTGGATTCAAAGCCGCCGTCGATGACATCAAAGCGTTGCTCGATGAGGCCGATCTCCTCATGCAGCGCAATCCATCGCGGATCAGGCGATTGGGCGATTTTGGTGAGTGAAAGCGTCCACACCTGCTCGGCGAGCACCTGGCGGAATGAGGCGTCCATGCGCAGTTTTTCCAGCAGCGCCTCGGCGCGGCCTTCGGGCAGTTCGCCACCTTGCCAGGCGATGAGGGCGTCTTGGAGATCAGTATTCATGAGCCAGCTCCTTGGTGATGCATTCGCGCAACAGGCCGAGCGCACGGTGATGCAGTTGATAAATCTCGCCGGGGGTCGTTTTCAGCTCGTCAGCGAGGGCGGCGGCCGTGCCACCATCCCGCAGCGAACGCACGACATGGCGGAGGCGCTCCGGCAGCTTCGCGATGCAGCCGAGCATGGCCTGAAGC
>JBKCXA010000009.1:0-7843 GCA_046316935.1 Prosthecobacter sp. | reverse complement strand
GGCGGCGTCGAGCAGGTTCTGGCCGGTGGTGGAACCGGAGAAGGTGTGGGAAGCACCAGCGGCGATGGCGGCGTTCAGGACGGAAGCGACCGTCTGAGCGTTGCGCTTGGCGGCGGCGTCACGAGCGCTGTCGTTGAGGTTGCCGATGTTGGGGATCGCGATGGCGGCGATGATGCCGATGATGGCGATGACGACGAGCATTTCCACGAGGGAGAAGCCAGCCTTAAGGGAGGTGTTGAGCTTGGTGAGTTTCATGATGCGAGTGTGGTTTGTGTTTTGGCTATTGGATTTCTTCGGTCCCGAGCGGTGCGAAGCATCGTTCTGTCTCGAATTATTGTAATTATAATCAATGTGGTTTTAAAATCAATGGAAAATGTAAATAATTTATTAAATTTATAAAATGACTCCAAATTTAGGAAAGCCTAATCAGAGGGCGATTTCATTGAGAGCCAATGCAATTTCGCGCTGCGACCCGCAGCCGCCTTGCGTGGATGTTTTAAAATCAGCGGAACCTGATTGTCATGTTTTGAGGACACTTCCGCCGACGGCAGGCGCTCGTAGGCTCCCAAACAGGTGTCTCTGATGATGTTTATCCTGTGTCCCATTTGGACTGCCCATTGGCATAACTATCTGACTCCCAGTGGCGAGGTGGCCTGAATTGATCGTCAGTTCTGCCAGCAGACAGGGTGTTTTTTGCCACCGCGGTGGCCGCACTCTCCGTCCATTTCAGCCGTTCATTCTTAAAACGGCCCCAAGTAAAAAGAAAAACAGGAAGCCGGAACACGAGGTTCACGAGCTTCCTGTCAGGGGGGGCGTTAAAGGGGGGGCGGTGAATAGATCCTAGACCTCCACCTTAGCGCGGCTCTTTCGGGCCGGTTTGGCGGGTTTGGGCATGATTGTGGGGCGGAAGGCATCTCCGAAGAGGTAGCTGCGGGCGCTGTCCACCTGGCCCATCACGCGGCGGTGCCATTTGGTGTATTCCTTGCCCAGGCGTTCCTCGGCAGCGGAGCATTGCAGGGCGTCATCGAGTGACATGCGTTCCATGCTGAGTTCCAGATGGAAGGTGATCTCAGGAATGTGGAGTTCCACGGCCTCAAACATGTCCATCACGCGGGCGGCGTAGCTGGTATCCCAGATCTTGTCGTCCTCGTCATAGCTGCTAGTCACGAGGTGGGCGATCAGATACTCGGCGTTGTCAGAGTAGACTTCAGCAGCTTGGGTCACTGAGTCGAAGCTCTCACGGTCCGCGGTCACGGGCAGGACAACCGTCACAGCGACGCCCGTTTCGTGCAGGATGTTTTCAAACTCATGCTCCTGGTAGAAGGAATTGAAAAACTCGCCGAGACCGGTGCCGACCTCGAGGATCGTGATTGGGGAGGCATCCACGTGGGCCATGAAAGCACGCGGTGTGAGAGAGTCCGGGTCGAGAACATGGCTGCCTGGGGTGGAAGCCGCGCCTTCTTCGACGAGCGAGAGCAGGCGGTGATCCACGCCATACTGCTCAAGGTGGCGGGTGAGGCAGAGGGAGAGCGTGCTCTTGCCGGTGCCGGGATAGTCGTTCTGGATGAGGATGAGCTTCTTCATAAGATTTATTGCGTAATTGCACGATTATTATGCAAATTATAGAAAACATTGCAACAATAAATATTTAACAAAGTCAAAATTTTTAGTTCACCTGGCATTTTAGCCACCCACCCCGCCCTTCAAATTCCCCATTCTTCAGCACCACCTGCTGAAAAGCATCCTGTGATCGGGAAACGAACGCCCTCACCTTCTCTTCCGCAGCCTTAAGGCAAACAAAGCCGCCCCAACCAAGATGACGCGGGAAGGCTCCGGCACGGCCGAGGCTGAAAGAATCAGCGTCGGACGACTGGCCGCGGTGCCAAAGTTTCGCGAGTTCACCACCATGCTCACATCCGCATCACCTGCCGCGAGTCGAAAACTGGCGGCGGAACCGTTTTGAAGATCCGTCGTGAATCCGGTGCTGGCCGTGAGGTTGGCGATTGCCAAGCCGGTGCTGGCGCCGTTGTAGGCGAGACTGCCGAGAGATTCATTTCCGGTGCCGACCAGGGCCGCCATGCCATTCCAGGTGATGGCGTTTTCCAGCCACGTGTCGTCTGCCAGCCATTCCACGAGCACGAGACCGGCAGTGTTGGCATTGAACGTGGGATTCCCCGGCGTGGTGGCGTTCAGTTGAAGCTGAATGCTGTCGAGCGTCCAGTTTCCAATGCCGTAAGCCGCATCAAAAGCCGTCTTTGCCGTGGCGAGGTCAAACTTCAGCAGCGAAGCGAACTGACCGTTGGTATTCGCCGATCCGCTGCCGGAGACCACCAAGGCTCCCGCAGAGCCAAAATTCGACGCTGCAGCAGCCGCCCGAAGGTAGGCATCACCCGAATTCGGCGTCGTCGCTGATGGCTGGATGGTCACTACCGTGGCGGCGGAGGCCGCGGATGCCATCAAAAGGCAGCAGAGACCGCGAATCATGGGGTCCGCGTGATTTTGAGCCGGATGAAGGTCTTCCCACCGCTGACAGGACCGGAGGCGTTGACGAGGCGGATAGGTTCCTCGCCGCTGATGGGGGCCTCGCTCACGAATGCGAGGCCGGTGGGTGCGGCACCCGCTGTACTGGTGACGATGGTGTCCCACTGGATGAGATCGTCGCTGGCCTGTAGTTCGTAAACGAGGTCTGTGGCGCGTGGATCGCGTCGAAAGGCGGCCGTGGCTCCCGTGCCGCCGCCAGTGGCTGCAAACGAGAGGCCGTTGAGGGTATTCCGTGTGGTGGGATCAAAGCCATAAGCATATTCCACGAGATTGCCGATACTGTCGCCGTCCTGGTCGCCATCCGGCTGGATGTAGCCGCCGATTGGGATGGCGGGGAAGTACCGAGGAGCCCAGCGGTCATACTGCGGACTGGCGCTTGCAGGCAGCACCGCGTGATACAGCGTGAGTAGCGGACGCTGGCTGGTGTTTTGCTCGTCACGCGTGGCAAACCGTCGCGCCGTGCCTGTGGTTCCCTCGCTGATGCGGAGGATCCAGCCATGATTTGTTTCGGGGAGGTCGAACCATTGCTGCACATCGCGGGCGAGAAACGGGGAGGACCAGACGTGGTCGCCGATAGAAATCATGTTGCCAAGCGAAGCGGAGGAGATCGGTGAAAAATCTCCCCCAGGGCTGGTCCAGACAGTGCCGTCGTAGTTGGCATGGCTCCAGGTCGCATCGCCCGCACCCGGAGTGGCCGCGACCCCCTGCCCGTCACCGCTTTGCACCGCTCCGGCATCAGTGATGCCCTCCGTCCAGAGAGAGAGCATGCGGTGAAGGGTGCCGGTGCCGGGGGCTATTCCGTATTGAGGGACCTTGTTGACCGTCAGGCGCAGCGTCGCGGCGGCGATGCTCGTGCCCTCCGGCAGGCTGCTGAGATCAAAGCCGAGCAAGGCGCGTCGCAAATGCCCGCCGCCGCCCGAATAGAGCCGGCCGGCGAAAAGGCCGGAGCCGAATGAATTGCTGTGCGTCGGGAACTCCTGAAACATGGACGTGTCACGCGAGGTGGTCATCGTGGTCGTGGCGGCGCTGGTGGAAACGGGTACGATCTTGTAGATGCTGCCCGCCGGCAGGCCGTTTGCCATCTCCAGCACGCCTCCGGTGGTCTTCATGCCGATGTAAAGCTCCCCGGACTGGTCCTCTCCCATGCAGAGGATGCGCTGCCCGAGGATCGGATTCGGCCCCACGATCGGCAGGGCCTGGGTGAGGGTGAAGACGCCGCTGCCCAGACTCGTCTCTTCTAGGCCCATGATCCGACCATTCGTGAGACCCGAAGTCGCGCCGTAGTCGCCAAACAGATACTTGCCCTGGAGCGCAGGGATGGCGCTGCCGCGATACACATAGCCACCGGTCACGCTGAGGCCGAGCTGCGGTGTGGTTCCGACTCCCGTGGCTCCGGGATGCGCATACTGCGCGACGGGATTCGTCGTGCCTGTAGGGGCGATTCCGTTGGTGCTCATTAAGGAGTCGAAAACGAAAGTGCCCTCCAGGTAGCGCCAGCCGTAATTCCCGCCGCTGGTGATCAGATTGATCTCCTCGATCTTTCCCTGGCCTACATCTCCGCAGAAAAGGCGGTTGGTGCCGCCGGGCCTCTTGTCGAAGCTGAAGCGCCAGGGATTGCGCAGGCCGTAGGCGTAGATTTCGCCCCGCATTGGCCCGTCATACTGCGTGCCGGTGAGGTCCTGCGTCTGGCCGACGAAGGGATTATCCGGCGGAATGGTGTAGGTGAGCGGCCCAGCGCCATCGGGGTCAGCAGGGTCGATGCGCAGGATTTTGCCAAAGATCACCCGCCTGTCCTGGCCGTTGCCAAGGATGCCATTGGGCCGCGCGGTGGTGCCTCCGGTGTGCCCAGCGTTGTTATCGTTGCTGCTGCCTCCATCTCCAAAGCCGATATACAGCATCCCGTCTGGACCGAACTCGAGCTGGCCACCATTGTGATTGAACTGAGGCTGGTCAAACGACAACAGCACACGCTCGCTGGCGAGATCGGCCGCGTTCGGATTCGTCGCGGAGGCCTGGAACTCCGAGATTACGCTCATCGAGTCCACCGGCGCGTTGGTGGTGCCCGGCGCATTCGGCGAGTCCTTCATGTAATAAACGTAGAACTTCCGGTAACCCGCCGAGCTGGAGTTCGCATAGCCCGGATGAAACGCCATGCCGAGCAGCCCACGCTCATCATACCCAGACCCGGCGGGCGCCCCCCGCAGCGTAACAAAGCTGCCCGTCAGGTCCATGAACGGCGTCGGTAGCAGCATGCCGCCCTGGAAGATGAAAACCTTCCCCTGCTGCTCGCAGATGAAAAGCCGCCCGCTGCCGTCATTCGCGTGGGTGATGTTCGTCGGTGAGTGAAGCTGTTCCGCGCATACTGGCTTCAAGTACAGTGTCGGAAAGACCGCTTGGACCGTCGAAACGGCCAAGAGGGCAAAAAGGGCGCAAAGCGTCAGTTTCATAAGGCGCGTCGGTTCGGGGTTGGCGACTGCCCCGATTGAACCAGACCGCGTTCAAACCGGCAAGACCTCATTTTGAATGACGAAGCCCTCAAAGCCTCGTTATTCCTCATTCATCATTCCGCCGCAGGCGGCGGTCAATGCATCTCCACCTCGCAGTGGCCGAGGCCGCCGCGGAAGTAGTTGAACTGCACGTTTTGATGATCGGCCAGCAGGGACATCGGCACGGCGCTGTCCGCGAGACGTTTCGAAATCATGAGAGCGGTCAGGCGCTGGCCGAGCGGGTTGTCATGCACACCGGCGTGCCAGATGCTGACCTTCTCCGCCATCCACGTCTCCTTCGGGCCGACGGTGATGGCCATCTTTGGCACCATAGTGATGTTTCCACCACCGGAGGTGCGGGCATTCTGCGCCAGCGTCACGGGATGCAGGTCCACGATGCGGGTGCCCAGCTTGCGATACTCGGCGGGCGGTGGTGGCTCGTTCTTCCATTTGCCGGTGCGCTTGGGCGGGTCGTTGAAGGCCCAGTGCTTGATGTCGCCCTGGCCGCCCTGCATCAGCACGCAGCGCACGCCGCTCTGCCAGCTCTTGATGTATTCGGCGGTGTCCGCTTTGGGGAAATGCAGATGGCTGTCCGGCATGCAGAGCTTCTTTTGCATGCGGTCAAAGCACAGCGCACGGTCCGCACGCTCGAAGGAAAGCGGATGCTCCATGCTCACCTCCTTCTTGGTGTTTTCATCATACCATTCATCCATGCCCCAGAAGTGTCCGTCCTTGATGGAGATGCCCAGGTCATTGATGAGGCGTGCCACGAGCGGTAGCTGCTCGGTGGGGCCGATGGGGCCGCAGATGCCGGTGGGATTATCCGGCGTGGCCTGGCGCCAGGCGTGGATGTATTCGAGGGCCTCGGCGAGGTAAAAATCCTCCAGCGTGTCATACATCACCACCTTGAAGCCGGGGCGTGAGAGCTGGCGAAGGTCACGCTCGGTGAGCCGCGCGGCATCGTTGATGAGGTCGAAGTCCAGGGTGGTGTAGTCCCACCAGTCCGGGGCGATGTGGCTGAGTTTGCGCGGCATGGTTGGTGATCAGGTTGAGCGATGAGTTTCAGGGAAAACGGTCCGTTTGCCAAGAACTCATCGCAGGAAGCGCCAAATTCCATCTCCAGCAGGCCCTCAAGCCGCCTGCAGACGCAGAATCAGGTGTGGAATCAACTCAAACCACCACGATCGCTGTTCAGCGAGGCGTCGCCATACTTGGCACGCGGCGACGGGGTGAAGTCGAGCGGGGTCCAGGCGGCATTGTTGGCGGAGGATTTCACGACGGCCTCGATGAAGGCCATGCCGGCCACGCCATCCTCGATGGTGGGGTAATCCATGTCGAGCGGGTTGGCAGGTGCGCCGGTTTCAAAGGCGCGGACGTGGTTGACGAAGTTCTTGTAGAGGTTCGCGAAGCCTTCGAGGTAGCCCTCGGGATGGCCGGCGGGCGTGCGACTGGCGGCAGCAGCAGCTGTGCCGAGGAAGCCAGTGCTGGTGCGCAGGACCTGCTTGGGCTGGTCGAGCCAGGTGACGATGAGTGTGTTTGGATCGAGCTGGCTCCATTCGATGCCGCCCAGCTCGCCATAGACGCGGAGGGTGAGGTTGTTTTCGCAGCCGACGCTGATCTGGCTGGAGTGCAGCACGCCCTTCGCGCCATTGGTGAAGCGCAGCAGCACATTGCCATCGTCTTCAAGGCGGCGGCCCTGATCACCGAGGAAGTGGGTGAGGTCGGCGGCGAGCTCTTTGACATGCAGGCCGGTGACATACTCGGCGAGGTTCATCGCGTGCGTGCCGATGTCGCCCATGCAGCCGGCGGCGCCGCAGATCGCGGGATCGACGCGCCAGGAGGCCTGCTTCTGGCCGGTGTTTTCCAGCATCGTGGCCAGCCAGCCCTGCGGGTATTCGGCCACGACTTTGCGGATCTTGCCCAGTTTGCCCTGCTCGATCATCTGGCGGGCGTGGCGGATCAAAGGATAGCCGGTGTAGTTGTAAGTGACGCCGTAGAGACGGCCGCTCTTCTTCACGATCTGCGCCAGCTCCTTCGCCTGCGCGAGGTCAAAAGTGGCAGGCTTGTCGGACAGCACGTGGAAGCCGGCTTCAAGCGCTGCCTTCGCAGCGGGGAAGTGCATGTGGTTCGGTGTCACGATGCTGACGAAGTCCATGCGCTTGTCGGCAGGCAACGCGGCCTCCGCCTTGATCATCTCCTCAAAGGTGCCGTAGCAACGGTCCGCAGGCAGGAAGAAATCCGCGCCGCTGGCCTTCGACTTCTCCGGATTCGACGAGAAGGCACCGCAGACAAGCTCAAGCTGCTGGTCGATAGATGCCGCGATGCGATGAACGCCGCCGATGAAGGCGCCGCGTCCGCCGCCGATCATGCCATAACGAATTTTCCGGCTCATAAAAAGGGAAGTGAGGTGTGGTTGAGTTCTTGGGTGAGGGCCGAGATTCTGGAGCAAAGGCCGGGGACTAGCAAGAGGCCAGTGCCGGGGCTTATTATCGCTGGAAATCCTTTTTGCCGGGGCTAAATCACCGGCCCGCTCACCCCCACCCGAGCGGTTCTTTCTCATCCCCCATGCCCCGCTCCCCCAAACTGGTTTGTGATCCCGTGGAAGCTGTCATCGCTGACATCCGCGCCGGACGCATGGTGATCGTCACCGACGATGCCGACCGCGAAAACGAGGGGGATCTAATCTGCGCGGCGGAAAAAATCACGCCAGAGATGGTCACCTTCATGGTCCGCGAGGGCGCTGGCATGCTTTGTGTGTCCGTTTCACGCGAAATTGCCAAGAATCTCGGTCTCGAAAGCATGGTGCCGCAGAACCG
>JBKCXA010000008.1:0-8791 GCA_046316935.1 Prosthecobacter sp. | reverse complement strand
AACCCAACAGCCACCATGAACCTAAATCATAAATCAAAAATCATAAGTCATAAGTCCCCCGCGGGCTTCACCCTCGTCGAGATGCTCCTCGTCCTCGGCATCATCGGCCTGGTGCTCTCAGGCGTTTTCAGCGTCGCGGATGGGGCCATGCAGCTCGGAAAGTCGATGGGAGCGGCTCGCGTGGCCGAAACACGCATCTCGAACTTCGTCACGCAGTGGCGCGACTACTTTGAAACCGTGCCTCCCGGCATCAGCCTCGCCGCTGGAGCCGAAAAAGCCGCCCGTGGCTCCTCCGGCAATCTTTTCATCCTCGGCAGCCAGATGCCCTTCGTGTGGGATCAACGCCTCAAGATGGCCGACGCCGTCGAATTTGGCCTCGTGCGTGCTCCCGGGCCGGAAAAGACGCTCAACCTCGTCGTGCGTCATTTGAAGCGTCCGCTCAATGCCCGCCGCGAAGACCAGTTCGATACCCTCGCCGAGCTTCCGATCCTCGAAAACCTCAAGCAGATGCAGTGGCAGTTCTACAGCCCCGAGGACAAAAAATGGTTCATCGACTGGGACCCCAAGAAGCGCCCCAAACCGCCTCTCTTCATCAAACTCCGCTTCGCCTTCCTCAACGACACGAGGGAGCATGAGTACACTTTTTGGGTAGCAGGGGACCTCTCCGGCCAAATCGCCGCCGCCCCGGTTCAACAATGACGAAGGACGAATTCCGAATGACGAATGAAGCTCCAATAACCGAAATCCGAATCGAGGGCACGCAAGCCCTTCAAGGGACCGGTGTGGCTTCATCATTCGTCATTCGCCATTCGTCATTCCCCCAGGGCTTCGTCATTCCTTCGTCCTTCGCCATTCGCCATTCGTCATTCCAGCGCGGTTCTGCCTTGATCGCTGTCTTCTGGATGATCTTCGCGCTGGGCATGGTCCTCTTCGCGGCCACGAAGGCGCTGCATGGCGACACCGAATACACGCGCATGATGCGCGGACGCATTTACGCGAAGCGCTACGCGGAAACGGGCCTCGAACTGGCCCGCCATCCGGCGATGCAGCAGGATGATCCGTTGCTGCACTTCAGCAGCGACATCGGCGGCGGCTTTGACGTGACGCTGAAGACCGAGGAAGCCCGCCTCAACATCAACTTCCTCCTGCAAAGCGGCGACAAGATCCTGCTGCGCCGTCTTTTCACCCGCTGGGGCTTTAAGCCGGAGTTCACCACCGCGCTCTGCGATGCGCTGAAGGACTGGGTGGATGCCGATAGCAACGCCAGCCTCAATGGCGCGGAAAAACGCGAGTATCAAAAAGCCGGTTTCGACGGCATGCCCTTCAACCAGCCCTTCAAAGAGGTCGAGGACATGCTCCACGTGCGTGGCATGGACATCGTGAACGCCGAGCGCCCCGACTGGCGTGAGTGGTTCACCGTGTATGGCGATGGCCGCATTGACATCAATGACACCAGCGCCGAGATCATCTCCCTGCTCGGCGATGTGCCGATGGAACGCGTGCAGCCGATTCTGACGATGCGAAACGGTCGCGATGGCCAGCACCGCACGCGCGACGATGTGCGCCTCGGCAGCGTGCCGCAGGTGGCGCAGATGCTCGGCGTCTTCAATCGCCAGACCGTGGCGCAGCTCACGCAGTGGATTCAATTTTCCGGCCCCATCCGTCGCATCGAAAGCGTCGGCTACCTCGGGCCCCTGAAACGCAAACTCATCCTCATCACGCAGGGCGGACAGGCCGTCTGGCGTGGTGAAATCCCGATTCATGGCCAGGACTCGTAAAACCACCTCCGAGCTGCTGCTCCCCGGCGCATCCGTCTGGCAAAGCTGGACCGGCGCCGATGGCGAGCTGTGCCAGCAAACCGGCGAATTCACCGCCGATGGCAGCCGCTTTGGCAAAGAAGCCACGCGCCGCGTGCTGGCCCTGCCTTCCACGCACTTCTGGGTGCTGCCCGCCTGGCTCAAAGGCGAGACCGAGCACCTCCGCAGCATGGCGCTGCTCCATCTCGAACGCATGGGCGTGAAAACAAACGAGGACGAGGCCAGCGTGCAGGTGCGCAGCATCACCGGCAAGGAAGGTGCCAACCTCGCCCGCATCCTCGCACTCAAAGATCAGCCCGTGCCGCTGAGTGACACGACCTACCTTCCTGATGAGGTCACGCATCATGCGCTGTGCTATCCGATGGTGCAAAACAGCATCACGCTCTTCCGCGAGCTGGGCCGACTCGTCGTCGCCATCACCGCCGGATCGCAGCTCATCTACTGCGCCCCGCTTTCATCCACGCGTCTCGATGATCATGCGCTCGCTGAGCTGAACAACATCTGCCTTCAACTCGGCTTCCAAGGCGTGCTCGGCCGTCTCGAAAGCATCGTGCTGTGGATCGACGAGGGCGATCTCGGCAAGATCCAGCGCATCACCGGCCTCGCGCCCTTCCGCTGTGACATGCCCGCGCCCACCATGCCGGAGCGCGGCTCCAGCCTGCTCATGCCGGAGGAGCTCGTGCTCGAGCGTCAGCGCCAGGGCACCCGCTCACGCACCCGCTTCCTCGCGATGAGCTTTGGCGCTGCCGCCGCCGCCGCCATCGCTCTCGTGGCCACGCTCACCGCCTTCGCTTTGAAGGAGCGGAACATGCTGCGTGAAAAAGTGGCCGAGCTCATGCCGCGTGCCTCACGCGTCATGGATCACAAGCGTGCCTGGATGGAGGCCGCGCCCGCCGTCGATCCTTCCGCGTGGCCGCAGCAGATGCTTTTGCATTGCATGGAGCCGGAATCGTCCAAAGAAGCCCTGCTCACGCATTGGGAATGGACGCCTGACATGCTCAGCCTCATGGGTCGCATGCCCAGCGCCTCCCTCGCCCTCGAATACACCCAGGCGCTGAAGGACAGCGAAGCACTCTCTCACTTCGGTCTCGATGGTCCGCCGCCGCTCATCGCCAGTGATCAAAGCGCCACCTTTGAAATGAAAGGAGGAGTCGCCCATGAAGAAGAGTGAAAAAGTCCTCCTCGGCGTCTTCGCCGCCATCTTCATCGGCGTCGCCCTCATCGGCGGCGGCGCGTTCGCCTTCCGCACCTACTTCGAGGTGCAGGACGAGGTTGAGCTGCTGCGGGATCGCCTCGGCTCGATGAACCTCGCCGTCTCTCAAGGCACCGAGTGGGCTGAAAAGAACACCTGGCTCGAAGAAAACGCCCCCGGCTTCACCAGCAACAAGGATGCTAGCGCCAAGCTACTCGAAACCGTCACCGCCGCCGCGCAGAAGCACGATCTCACCATCGGCGGCACCGAGCTGCTCGAACGCACTCGCGCCATCGGCACCGATGGCCTGCCCGTCGAGGACGAAGAGGAGAGCCACTTCGAGAAAGCCAGCATCAAGACCACCCTCACCGGCGTCAGCGAGCAGGCCTTCTTCACCTGGCTGCACACGCTGCAGCAGCCAAAGAGCTTCATCGGCATCACCCGCCTCCAGATCAACCCCGCCGGCTCGAACAAGACCATCAACGCCGAGGTCGAGTTCACGCAGTTCTACCACGAGAAGAGCGTGCCGAAGGTCACCAAGAATTGATTTATGATTTACGATCTACGATTCCTGCTTTGCGCCGTCACTGCGGTCAATCTGGTCACTGCGGTCCCCGCCGCAGAACCCGTCGAGTTCCCCAAACGCGAAACCTACGCATCGCTGTGGGAGCGCAGTCTTTTCACCACCAAGGACCTCCCCGCACCCGATGAGCCAGCCGGTCCGAGATTTGCCGACAACCTCAGCCTCTCCGGCGTGTATGAGCTTCAAGGAGAGGTCGTCGCGCTCATCGTGGACAAAACGACCTCGCAGGTCTTCCAGGCCAAAATCGGCTCCGAGAACGAGATCGGCGTCAAAGTGCGAAAAATCGATGGCGAGATCACCAGCGCCAAAATCCGCGTGCAGCTCCAAAAAGGCGATCAAGTCGGCTGGGTGACCCTTTCCGATGGTTCGGGTGCCCCTTCTGAAACCATCGCCCCCGCTGGCGTGCCCGCCGCAGCCCAGCCCGGCCTGCAAACCCGCCAGATGCCCGCACCCGCCGCCGCTTCCGCCGGTCTTTTGCTCCCACCGAATGCCCCCGCCGCTCTTCGCGGAGACATTCCCCAGATCCCCACGATCACGCCCGAGGCCGAGCCTGCCGCCAATCGCCGCATCGCACATGCGCCGACCATTCCTCAAAGCCCGGCCGCCAGCGCCCCGCCACCTCCCGTGGCCGTGCCCCCCGCCCAGCAAGTCGATGGCATCCCGCTGCCGCCGCCGTGATACTCGCGCTTGTTCAATCGCGGCGGCCTCCTACACTCGCCGCCGATGACCAACCGCCGCCATTTCATCACTGCCAGCGCTGCCGCGCTCACTTTGCCGTCGTTTCATCTCTTCGGTGCTGATGCGAACAAAACGTATCGCACCGCCATCATCGGCTCGGGCTGGTGGGGGATGAACATCCTGCGCGAGGCCATCGCCAGCCGCCGCATCAAGGTCTGCGCCGTGTGCGATGTGCATGAGGACGTGGCCTCGAATGCCGCCGATGAGATCAACGAACTCAACGGCGACGACCCAAAGACCTACCCGGACTACCGGGACATGCTGGCGAAGGAAAAACCGGAGATCGTCATCATCGCCACGCCGGATCATTGGCATGCGCTACAAAGCATCGCCTGCTGCCAGGCCGGGGCGCATGTGCTCGTCGAAAAACCCACCGGTCACACCATCGGCGAGAGTCAGGCGATGGTGAAGGCCGCCCGCGAGGCAGGCGTGGTCGTGCAGGTCGGCCTGCATCGCCGCATCGGCCCGCATCACGTCGAAGCGATGAATTTCCTCAGGTCCGGTGCCGTGGGCAAAGTGGGCATGGTGCGTGTCTTTGCGCACAGCAAAGGCGGCCACGAAGAGCCCCGGCCAAACAGCAAGGTGCCCGAAGGCATGGATTGGGACATGTGGTGCGGCCCCGCGCCCTTGCGCCCCTTCAACACCAAGCTGCATCCCGGCGGCTGGCGGAACTTCCTCGACTACGCCAACGGCACGATGGGCGACTGGGGCGTTCACTGGCTCGACCAGATCCTCTGGTGGAGCGGTGAGAAGGGCCCGAAAAAGGTCTTCTGCACCGGCGGGCGCAACATCGCCGGTCCCGCCATCCTCAACGACAAGGAACAAACCACCGACTCACCGGATCATCAGGTGGCCACCTTTGAGTTCGAGCAATTCACCGCCGTGTGGGAGCATCGCAAATTCGCCGGCAACGACAGCGAGAAGCACGGCATCGGTGCCTACTTCTACGGTGAGAAAGGCGTGCTCCACATCGGCTGGCGCGACGGCTGGACCTTCCACCCCGCGAATCCGAAGGACGGCGAGAAACACGGCAATCACCAGCTTCAAGAGCCCGACGGCCACAACATCGCCCTGCTGTGGGCCGACTTCATCGATGCCATCGAGAAGAAGCGTAAACCCGTGGCCGACATCGAAAGCGCCCACCGCTCCTCCTGCCTGCCCATGCTCGGCATGCTCAGCTACAAAGCCGGCCGAAGCATCCAGTGGGACGCCGACAAAGAACAAATCATCGGCGATGCCGAAGCCTCCAAACTCCTCCGCCGCGACTACCGCGGTGAGTGGAAGTATCCCGAGGCGTGACCAGTGCTACCGCAGCACCGCCCGGCAAGGAGCGCCATCCGCGCCGGCGATCTTCAGCGGCAGGCAGATGAGGTCGTAGTAGCCCGGTTTGATTTCCGCGAGGTTAAGCCCCTCGATCACCCAGATGCCAGCGCCGAGCATGATTTGATGCGTTTCGACCACGTCCTTGCCGTAGCCGCCGATGCTCAGGTAATCCACGCCCACCGTCACGATCTTCAAATCGACGAGGAGCTGCGCCGCATCCGCCCGGATGGAGATGAAGTCCTTGTCGAATTCGCTCATCGACCAGCTTCGCGTAGAATTCCGCGTCTTGAAAAGCAGCCGCTGACCCGGCAGCAGGCGCAGATCCTTCAAATCATCCGCCGTGATCTGGCTCTCCCCTTCAAACTCCACCACCCGGCATCGGCCGATCACCGGCTCCAGCGGCATCTGTTCCATCGTCAGGCCGTCCGCCACGAAATGCCGAGGTGCATCCATGTGCGTGCCGGTGTGGGCGCTCATGGAAAGGTGCGTCAGATTGCACACCGCCCCCTCCTCCATCTTGTTCACCCGCGTGATGCGACACTCCGGGTCACCCGGCCAGTGCGCCATGCCATCGCGTAGCGGCACGGAGATGTCTTTCCAGGGTCGTTTCATAAGATATGGTTGCTTAACGCTCTTGCGAAGCTCGTTCTGTTTCGGATTCCATCATTATTCATTCTGCATGCCTCCTCCAAGACCCACCACCAAAGCCGAGACGCTTCGCGGGCTCGTCGAGCGCGTGGTGTTTCACAATGAGGAAAACGGCTTTTGCATCCTCAAGATCATCCCGGATGGCAAAACCGGCACCGCCAGCCTGCTCGGCAAAGCCCCGCGGGTCGTCGCGGGCGAGGAATTCGAGGCTCGCGGCGTGTGGGAACCGAATCGCGACTTCGGGCCGCAGTTCAAAGCGGATGATTTGAAGCTCAAGCGGCCGGATTCGCTCGGCGGCATCGAGCGATACCTCGGCAGTGGTTTGATCAAAGGCATCGGCCCGGCGCATGCGAAGCGCATCGTCGAAAAATTCGGCCCCAAGGTCTTCGACATCATCGAGAACGAATCGAAGAAGCTCGAAGACGTCGAGGGCGTGGGCAAAAAGCGCCGACTGGAGATCCGCGAGTCGTGGATGAAGCAGAAATCGCTGCACAGCATCATGCTCTTCCTCCACCAGCATGGCATCAGCTCCTCCCGCGCCCTGCGCATCTACAAGACCTACGGCGATGAAGCCCAGGCGGTGCTGAAGGAGAACCCGTATCGGCTCGCGCAGGACATCCGCGGCATCGGCTTCAAAACGGCGGATGACATCGCGTATCGGCTCGGTGTGGCCAATGATGCCCCGGAGCGCCTCAAAGCCGGTCTTTTGCATGTTTTGGAGACGGCGGCTCAAAGTGGTCACTGCTGTTTCCCCGAGGCCAAAACCCTCGAAAAGGCTCTCGAACTCCTCGGTGCCTCCGACGAGCTCGTTCGCTCCCAAATCGATCCCCTCATCGAAAGCAGCCAAATCGAGCGTCACGGTGAGTTTTTGTATCTCCCGCACCTTCGTGCCGCCGAGCAAAGCATCGCCGCCAGCGTGAAAGCCCTCGCTGCCTCACCCGCCGCCTATCCGCCCATCGACGAAGATGCCGCGCTGGCCTGGGTGATGAAGAAAACGGGCAAGGAACTGGCCGAAAGCCAGCAGCGGGCCGTGCGCGAGGCTTTGCGGCAGCGCTTGCTCATCATCACTGGCGGTCCCGGCGTCGGCAAGACCACCATCCTGCGCAGCATCCTGCTCATTTTGCAGAGCAAGCAGGTCAAACTCGTCCTCGCCGCCCCCACCGGTCGCGCTGCAAAGCGACTCAGCGAAAGCACCGGCCTCGAGGCGAAGACGCTGCATCGTTTGCTGGAATATCAAGGCGAGGGCGGCTGGGGCAGGCATCGCGGCAAGCCGCTCGTCGGCGACCTCTTCGTCGTCGATGAGGCTTCAATGATCGATGCGCCGCTCATGGCGCAGTTTCTCTCCGCGCTGCCACCCGGTGCGCATCTGCTCATCGTTGGCGATGCCGATCAGCTCCCCTCCGTCGGACCCGGCATGGTGCTGCACGATTTGATCGCCAGCGGCGCGGTTCCGTGCGTGAAGCTCACCGAAATCTTCCGCCAGGCCGCCAGCAGCCGCATCATTACGAGTGCGCATGCCATCAACCGTGGCCAGGTGCCCGATTTGAAGCCCGCCAGCCGCAGCGACTTCTTTTTCCTCGAAGCCAGCGAGCCGGAGGAGATTCGTGATTTGATCGTCCAGCTCGCCCACACGCGATTGCCGGCCAAATACGGCTTTGATCCCATCGCCGATATCCAAGTGCTCACGCCGATGAATCGCAACCTCCTCGGCACCGCCTCATTGAACCACTCGCTGCAACTCGCGCTCAATCCGCCCAACGAGGTCAAATTCGAGATCGAGCGCTTTCAAACGACCTTTCGCGTCGGCGACAAGGTCATCCAGACGCACAACAACTACGACAAAGAGGTCTTCAATGGCGACATCGGCCACATCACCGCCATCGACGCCGATCCGGTGAAGCTCCACGTCCGCTTCGATGCCCAGCGCACCGTCGAATACGAACCCGGCGAGCTCGACGAGCTCCAGCCCGCCTACGCCCTCACCATTCACAAGAGTCAGGGCAGCGAATTCCCCTGCGTCATCATCCCCGTCAGCACGCAGCACTATGTCCTGCTCGAGCGCAGCCTCATCTACACCGCCATCACCCGGGCCAAAAAGCTCTGCATCCTCGTCGGTGATGAGCGGGCGCTCTCGCTCGCCGTGAGCAAGCAGGAAAGCCGGAAGCGCTTCACGGGGTTGCGTGGGATGCTGTGAACCATCGTCTGGATGGTATGCCGTATTTGCCAGCAAGCACGGTGGCATCCTCCCGTTGTATCGCCATGTCGTCCCATTTGGCTCTCATCTCTTTCTTGTCCCTCGTTGCCACGTCGTCTGTCTTGGCCCAAACACCCGCACCGAAGCCCACGACGGCCAATGACTACGTCGCGCAGCTCGTGGCGAAGATCACGCCGACGCGGAAGATCGTTTACAAGAAGGTCGCCGACCGGGAACTGAGCCTGCATGTGTTTCAGCCGGAGGGTTGGAAGGCTTCTGACAAGCGTGTCGGCTAC
>JBKCXA010000007.1:0-4939 GCA_046316935.1 Prosthecobacter sp. | reverse complement strand
CATGAAGAAGGGCTTGTCGGCGGGCTTCTTGTCGAGGAACGCGGCCACTTGCGCGGCCACTTCGTTGTCGCCGCAGGAGTTGAGCGAGTCCACGCGGCTGGCGAAGGTCTTCAACACGTGCTCCTGGAAGACCTTCGAGGCTGCCGCGCCGACTTTGGCCGATCCATCGAGATGAAAACTGCGTCCGCAGATGCCGGTGAAGTAGCCGCCTTGATCACGCAGAAGCTCGGGCAGCGTGATCTCATCGCGCGGCAGCGGTGCGGAGAAGCGCGTCATCCTCGCGGCGACCGGTGAGCGTCCCGTCATGAGCGTGGCACGCGAGGGCACGCACTGCGGTGCGCCGGTGAAGAAGCGATGAAACTTCATCCCCTCCGCCGCCAACTGGTCCACGACGGGCGTTTTGACGTTCGGGCTGCCGTAAGTGCTCAGGAACGGGTAGCTGTGGTCGTCGCTGAGCAGGAACAGGATGTTTGGACGCTGCTCCGCAGCGAATGACGAAACCAGAGCCGAGCAAAGCGAGACAGCCAGCATCGCGAAGCGAATGCTGCCCCGCAGGGGTGAGCGAAGCGAAGCAATGGTGAATGAGGAAAGGAGGATGAGCAGCGGCTTCATGTGGCGGTGAAACGCGGACGTGAGCGGCGGCTTTCTATTTTCGTCGCAAAACGCGTTAGTGACTCGAGAAGAGTCTAAGGCTGTTCTTTGCTCGCCTCGCCTGCCAACAAGGCTTCCTTTTGTTTCCGCCTCTCTTCAAGCTCCAGAAACTCGTGCCGCAAGACATCAAAGAAGCTGCCGTCTACGGATTCAAAGCTGTCCTCTTCATGAGACCATCTTTGGATTTCACCCTTTGCGTCGAAACAATACACATCGGCGTCACCCACGATCTTTAAAAAGGGGATAGCGCAGTGACCCATCTCACGAAACTTTTCCGCAGCCACCCGGAGTTGCATCCACTCGGGCGCATCATCACTCAATGCGAAAACAAAGACTGCGTAAAGAAAGCTCCAAAAGGGGCCAACGTCGTATGCCTTGTGTCGCGGCCAAAATTCTTCTCGAACTTCCAGGTAAAGACCACCCCAGTAACCGGTAGCGTGTGCAATGTATTCCTCCGGCAGCAAACCCCCATATTCTGAGGCAAATGCCGTTAATTCCTCCCGGGATGGCGCGGACTCCCTTGCTGCCACAAGGTAGTATTTCTGGCGGTCCCAAATCAGGTTAATGATCTCTTCCGTTTGATCTTTGGTGGGATGCATAATCACAAGCAGCTAATTGTGATGCTTTTCTGCGGAGTCATCAACAGTGAGACGGCTCACGCCGGTGGCGTGGCAGTCGCGGCGGCGGTGTAGGCTTCTTTGAGCTTCGGGTCGGTTAGCGTGTGGGAGCCGCGATAGACGAGGAGCAGGCCGAGGCGGGAGTGCTCGGTGGTGTTGGGGGCGGAGTGATGAATCGTCTCGCACTGATGAATGGTGGCATCTCCGGGCTCGAGAAGGGCGCAGAATTGTTCGCTGAGCGGCACGGCGGGCATTTCGGCGAGGCCGATGCTGTTGCCGCGCACGCCGCTGGGGCGTGTGGGCAGCATTCCGGCCTTGTGGGAGCCTTTGACGAAGAAAACGGGGCCATTCGCCTCGGTGACGGCATCGATGGCGATCCACACGGTGAGCATGTCCGGCGGTGTTTGGCAGAAGTAGGCGTTGTCTTGATGATAAGGCACACCGGAGCCGATCCGTGCCGGTTTATTGAAGGTCTCGACGGCGCACAAAACAGGCTCGCCATGCACCAGCGGCGCGATGAGGGCTTTAATGTCTTCGCGATGGCCGAGAGCTCGGAAGAACTCGTTGTGTTCTTCGAGCCGCCAGAGGTTGCGCACCGTTTTTTCGTCCTTTTCGAGCGTGCGGGCATTCAGTGGCTTGCTGGCGAGATCATCGCGAATGTAGCGATCCAGCTCCGCCCTCACGGCGGCGACTTCTTCGGCGCTGAGGAAGCCACGGAGCAGAATGACGCCATCGCGTTCGTAGTCGGTGAGGTGGTTCATGGCGAAATGATACGCCACTGGCACGGGCGATCGCTCACGCGTCTGATGATCCGAGATCACGCTGTAGTCCGCCTCTCCGAGGCGGAAGAACCAGGTCAAAGACCTGGCCTACAACTCACGATGATGCGGAGACTACTTCCCAGCCACCTTCGGCGCGGGCTCCAGCACATCGAGTTCGTGGATGGACCAGTAGGTGCCTTTGGTGCTGCCGGTGTCGGTGATGCGGATGAATTTGGCTTTGGCGGGCTTGGGGAAGAGGAAATCGGTGGTGCTGACTTTTTCGCTCTGGCCTTCGAGGACGGGTTTGTCCCAGGTTTGGCCGTCTTGGGAGACTTCGATCTTCCAGCCTCGAGGCCAGTCATTGCGCGAGTTGGCGGTGTCGAGGGTGAGGCCGGCGATGTTGGTGGCTTGTGGCAGCTCGATCTGCACCCACATGCCGGGCGTTTGCGAGGTATGCGTGTCCCAGCGGGTCTCGGGATTGCCGTCGATGGCTTTGGCGAGATCTTTGGCGTTGTGGCTGGCGGTGAGCTTCCAGGCGCTGCGATTTTCGAGCGGAAGCTGCGGGCCGGTGCGCTTGAGCTCCTCGACAGTCCACGGCGTGGTGCGGGAGGCGAGTTCCTGGCGCATTTTGGCGACTTCCTGCTTGGTGATGAAGCGGCCGTTGTTGCCAAAGCTCTTGCGCACGTAGCTGGCGATGTCGGCGAGCCATTCGTCGGGGTTGTTCGCCATCGGGATCATCTGGGCCTGATAAGTTTTACCGTTCACGGGACCACTGAGGCCGTGGAGGAGCACGCGGAGGATTTGATCGCCGTTCAAGACGGTCTTCGAGCTGGCGAGCGCCGGGGCGAGCGTCATGCCAGGCGCGAGGCCATCAATGGCGGTGCCTTTGTCGTCGAGCCCGTGGCAGGTGAAGCACAGCTCTTGGTAGATGGCCTGACCGCGACGCATCTGATCCTTCTGCGCGTTGCTGAACTCGCGCGGGAAGGAGATCTGGCTGTTCAACATCTGCCCGGCCATCTCTTTGACGCCTTTCGATGGCGTGCTGAGCGCGGTGAGGTTGATGAGCTTTGCGTGGTCTTTCCACTTCATCTGCTTCGCGGTGAGCAGCGCCTGGATGACGACGGTGGGATCGCTGTCCTTGGTCAACGCGGTGACATCGGCCACGAGTGTCTCATCGGCGAGCGATTCGCTGGCGCGGATGGCGGCGCGACGCAGCACGGGCGAGCTATCCTTGAAAGCGGCGCGCACGAGGTCGCTGGTGAGCGCGCCGAGACCTTCGAGCGTCCACAGCGCGTGGATGCGGGCGAGGTCGCTGCCGTTTTTCTGAAGCATCGCGATGAGCGCGGGCGCGATGGTTTTGTCCTGCTTCAACACGAGCAGCTTCTGCGCGGTATCGCGATGCCAGCCGTTCGGATGCGCGAGGGCCTCGACGAGTTGCGCGGGTGTGGCATCGAGCAATTTGGGAGCGGGCACGGGCTTCGTCGTGTCATGCACGAGACGCCACACGCGGCCGCGGTTGATGATTTTGTCCATGCTGTGCTGCAGGATCACTTTGCGCAGGTAGCTGCCTTCCTTCGTCCAGTTTCCCTCCTGGATGATGCCGCGATACATGTCGCAAATGAAAAGCGTGCCATCGGGCGCGGTTTTCATATCGACGGGGCGGAAGCAGGCGTCCGTGCTGCGCAGGAACTCGCTCTGCGGATGCGGATTGTGCAGAATGGTGATGCCGTCCTTCACCTCGATCGTGCTTCGGCGCACGAGACGGCCCACGGGCTCGCCAAAGAAGAGATTGCCGCGCAGCTCGGCGGGCAACTGATCGCCTCGGAAGATCTCGCCACCGCAGGTCGCGGTGAAATGGTTCAGCGTGTCGTCATCACGCGACTTGCCGGGGCCGCCTTGATAGTCACGCAGGCCCATTGCCGGCCACACGACCTCAAAGCCTTCTTCAAACTGCCCACGGGCGAGCGATTGACCGTAGAGGATGTGGTTTTGGAAATTGAGCGGGCCTTTCTCGCCGCCCGCGTTCACCACCCAGAACTTGCCCTCGTCATCCTGCGACGCGCCCCACTGGCCGCCATTGCCGGGAATGTCCTGCTTGATGAGCTGGCCGTCCTTCCAGCGCAGGCGGTAGTTGTTCACCGCGGTGTAGATCCAGTTGTCGAGCGCCCACGTCATGCCGCTGGGCTGATGCTCCAGATTGCCGCCGCGCGGCCCGCCTTGATACACGGGCTTCTTTTCATCGCTCACGCCGTCGCCGTTCGTGTCTTTGTAGAGATAGATGTCATTCGTGTCCGTCTCGCCGATCAGCACGCCATCGGCCAACGGCAGCAGCAGGCGCGGCAGTTTGAGCTTGTCGGCAAAGACGCGATGCATGTCGTATTGGCCATCGCCCTTGCTCGACCAATGCACGGACACGTGACTCGTGCTCACCAGCTCGTCCGTGCCGTCGATGTCACGCATGTAGCTGCTCATTTCCGCGACGAAGAGCCTGCCATTGCCATCAAAAGCGATGCAAACCGGCTCCGTGATGTCCGGCTCGCTCAGGATCAGCTCCATGCGATAGCCGGGCGGCAATTGGAAAGTCTTTTGCTCCTCCGCGGCCGTGAGCGCCTTCACCGGCGGCTTCGGCGGGAAGTCAGTGGCGTCATCGGCCAGCAGGCGGCCGAGCGAGAGTGCGGTGACGAGAGCGAGAGGACGAAGTTTCATGACGGGGGCGAAAAAGGTTCACGATCTATACTTTCGCCGTGTGCCGCTCCTTTGGTGACAGGCTGCCATTCTTTGTTAAAATCCGGCCATGCCGCTGCCACGCCTCCAAGCCGACTTTTTCGCCCGGATCGCCGATCCGCAGGGCGTGCGGGCGATTTTCGAGCACATGCCCGGCGTGTTCTTTTTCATGAAGGACGACGAGGG
>JBKCXA010000006.1:0-6458 GCA_046316935.1 Prosthecobacter sp. | reverse complement strand
AGCCGGAGCTTACCGGGCCTGTTTTCCGAGCGGGGCAGGGAAGGGGCGGATTAGCCCGCCACGAGGGCGCAAACCTTGTAAATCACCCAGCCGAGGATGCCGGTCGCCGGAATGGTCATCACCCAGGCCCAGACGATTTGCTCCACGAGGCTCCACGGGATGGCGTTGGAGCGCTTCGCGGCGCCCACGCCCATGATGGAGGTGGTGATCGTGTGCGTCGTGCTCACCGGCATGCCGAGAGCGCCCGTCGTGGCCAGGATGGTGGCCGCGGTCGTTTCCGCCGCGAAACCATGCACCGGCTTCATTTTGACCATCTTGTGCCCCAGTGTCTTGATGATGCGCCAACCGCCCGCGTAGGTGCCGGCGGCCATCGTGAGGGCGCAGGTCACAATGATCCACATCGGGATGCTGGCGGATTTGTCGGCGATTTTGAGGAAACCGAGCCAGGAAGGCAGGTTGTCGAGATCACCGGAGGCCGTGGCGCCGTAAAGGGTCAGCATGATGACGCCCATGGTCTTTTGGGCATCGGCCATCCCGTGGCCAAAACCCATGTAACCGGCACTGGCGATCTGCAGGCGGCCAAAGACGGAATTCACGGTGTGCGGCCGCCAGTTGCGGATCAGCAGGAACAGCAGGCCCATCACTAGGAAGCCCACCACGATGCCGAGTGCCGGTGAGGTGATCATGGGGATCACCACCTTGTGGTAAATGCCTTCCATGCTCACTTTGCCGGTCACCTTGTCCACTTTCTCGCGGGACCAGATCAGCACGTTCCAGTTTCCATTGGCCGCCGCCATGCTGGCACCGATCAAACCGCCGACCAGAGCGTGTGTGGAGCTGGAGGGCATGCCGAACCACCAGGTGATGAGATTCCAGATGATGCCGCCAAGCATGGCGCAGAAGATCGTGAGCGTGGTCACGGCCACCACCTTGTCATCGACGATGCCGCTGTGGATCGTCTTGGCCACCGCCTGGCCACAGAAGGCCCCGATGAGGTTCGTGGCAGAGGCCAGCACAAGGGCCTGACGCGGCGTCAGCACCTTGGTGGAGACCACCGTGGCGATGGCGTTCGCCGTGTCGTGGAAGCCATTGATGTACTCAAAGGCCAGCACGACGAGCAGCACCACAAACAGGAGAAAAAGGGCGGTCGTCATGAGTCGCGTCGTGTGGGCGGATCAGGTGTACTTCAGGACGATGTGGGAGAGGACGTTCCCGGCATCGCGGCAGCGGTCCACGACTTTTTCGAGCAGGTCATAGAGATCGCGCAGCATGATGACGCGGAGCGGGTCGTGGCTGCCCTGGTAAAGGTCCTTCAGCAGCGCCAGGATGTACTTGTCCGCGTCGCCCTCGATCTGCTGCAGCCTCTTGTTGAGCTCCTTCATTTTTTCGAGGTGCATCTTCTGGCGTAGTTCGCTCACCATGCTCACCACGATGTCCACGGCGGACTCGGTGAAGGCCATCTGCTTGGAGAAATCGACCCCGTCGAGCTTGCCAGCGCAGATTTCATAGCGCTCGGCTATTTTTTCGACGGTCTTCGGGATCTTGTAGAGGGCATTGGAGAGGGCTTCCACATCTTCGCGCTCCAGATCGGTGACGAAGGTCTTGCACAGCGCCTCGTCGATCTCCTGGGTGATGGCCTTGTCCTTGCGGCGGGCGTCCTTGAGGCTGTCGAGGCTCTGGGAGCCAGCTGGCTTGGAGAGGAGGTTTTTCAGCAGGTGGACGCTGTTTTGCGCCTCTTTGGCGCTGCGTTCGAGGAGGTCGTAGAAGACATCCGTTTTTCCGAAAAGCTTTTGAAGGGAGATCATGGTCGGGAGGCCTGCGGGTGAGGGCAGGTGACTCACTAAGAGCGGCGGGCCTCCGGCCTGTCAAAGCCCTGAACCACCCTTTTTGTGACGAAAACGTCACACGGATTGCCACGGCCCCGCCATATCTCGTGATACAAGGCCTCCGCAGGCTTGAAACAGCCCCTCTTTGGCCAAAACGGTGCCCTCACATGCCGGACATCGTCCTCGCCACGCTCAACGCGAAATACATCCACGCCTCTTTCGGGCTCCGCTACCTCATGGCGAACCTCGGGGAGCCGCTGTAGCGTGCCTGCCTGCTCGAATTCGTCATCAACCAGCAGCCGTTGGAGATCGTGGAGTCCCTGCTTCGGCAGGAACCGCGAATTATGGGCTTCGGCGTGTATATTTGGAATGTCACGCAAACCACCGAGGTCGTCGCCATGCTCAAAAAGCTGCGCCCGGACATCACGATCATCCTCGGCGGCCCGGAGGTCTCGTATGAAACAGAGCAGCAGGAGATTGTCGCGCTCGCCGATCATGTGATCACGGGCGAGGCGGATGTGAAGTTCGCGGAGGTGTGCCGCCGCTTGCTAAATGACGAAAGCCGCCGAGGTGAGCGAAGCGAAGCAATGGCGAATGACGAAGAAATGCCTGAATTGGAGCTTCATTCGCCATTCGTCATTACCGAAGGTGCATCCTCAAGCGACTGCGCGGCACGCCCATCGTGCGGCACGATGACGAGCACGGCATGCTCTACGCGCCGCACCCACCCTATGAGATCCTCGCCACGTGGGCGATTCCCTTCGGATTCCCTTTGAGCAGATGCAGCGCATGCGCCGCTTCGCCCGCTACTGGGACCTCGTGGCGAACAGCGGCCATTTCACCGGCACGCTGAGCCTGATGTGGCAAAATGCCGAATCGCCCCTCGCGCAGTTTTTACACGTCAGCGACTGGCTGCACGCCAAACTCGCCCGCACACATCAAATCGCCCTCCACGTGCTCGCCCAGGCCTTGTTTCAGTTCTTGGTCAAAGACTGCGCTCTCGACTTCGAGCTCGCCGCCAGCACCCTCGAAGCCGATTGGCACCGCACGCCGAGACGCGAGGCACTGAACCTACGCGGCGGCCTTTCTGCGGTGAAACCTGCTCCGAGGCTGGCCGCGCAAAGGTATGCCGTGCACAGCGTCACGCCTCCATCAACGCCTCCAAGCGCTTCACGCTGACGGGCTGCGCGGTGCCGAGTTCTTGGGCGAAGACCTGCACGCGGTATTCTTCGAAGAGCCAGCGGAAGGCTTCGTGGTTGGCTTTGGGAACTTCTTGGGGCCAATTCGCGAAGTCGGTGATGAGGAGCTGCTTGTCGGTGTCCTTCGCGGGGTTGTTCATCCAGCGTTCGTTGCGGACTTGGATGGCTTTCAAATAGCGCGGCAGATGCTGGAGCTGCTCGTGCGGTGTTTTGAGGAGCAGATCGGGCGGCACGAGGCGCTGGAGATCGGCTTCGAGGCCAGGATAGCGTTTCGGCAGGGCGAGGAGTTTCGCACGCTGATCGAGGATTTGGGTTTGCAGTGTCTTGGTGCGATGGACGACGGCAGGCAGATCGCGGCGGAAGGTTTCGGCGAGCTGCTGGAAGCGTTTTTCAGTGAGCGGGAAGAGCGGCGTGAGACGCAGCAGGTGCGCGAGGATGTGCTCGTGGGCTTGATCGGGCAGCGAAGCATTCGGAGCCGGAGTTTTGGCAAGCGAATGGAGGCAATCGAATGACTTGGATTGGGATTCGTTTGCCTCCATTCGCTTGCCAACAAAACCACGCAGCTCCTTCCCCAGCCACGCGATGTCTTTGGCCAAAAAGTTCTCCGCGAGGCGTCGAATCGCGGCTGGCGTTGTTTTCGCGGCTTCAGCCTTGGTTTTGAAGAGGCGGACATCGACTTCGCCATCGCGCAAAACGAGGGCGGGATAGCCGAAGACCTGCGCGTGGCCGATTTGTTCGACGAGGATGCTTTCGGGCAGATCGCCGAAGCTCCAGCTTTGCAGGGCGAATCGCTCGAATTTCGGCAAAAGACGATCCCAGGCATCGGTGCGGCGGTGGGCCTCTTTTTCGACCTCGGCGTGCAGCGTGCTCAAATCGCGGCTGGAGGCGACGACGGTGTTTTTCTTCGTGTCGTGCAGTTCGATGCGCGGCTGCAGATGCGCGGGGATGCTGCCGGGAGCCCAATCGCTGGCTTGGATGCGCATGCGGTAGCGTTGCGAGATGAAGGCGGCCATTGCGGCGAGGAAGTCGCCGGTGCCGGGATCGAACTCGGCGGCGATCTCGCGCGCTTTCGGATCGATGGGCATCAAATCGCGTCGGATGGACTTTGGCAGCGCTCGCAGCAACGCGGCGGCGATTTCTTCGCGCATGCCGGGCACCATCCACTGCACCTGGCCGGTGGTGAGATGCCCCGCGAGCTGCACCGGCACCTTCACGGTGACGCCGTCGTGCTCCTGGCCGGGCTTGTAGTTGTAAGTGACGGGGATGACCGAGTTCGCGAGCGAGACCTGATCGGGGAACTGCTGCAACTCGGCCTCAAACTCCTCTCCACCCGTCAAATCAGCCTCGGTGGCGATGAGGAAGCGCGGCTCGGTCTCGGTGCGCTCTTTGACGACGCGGTTGAGGTCGTGGATCGACGAGATGTTTTTGAGCCGTGCATTGTAAAAACGGAATAGCCGCTCCTCGACGGCATACACGCGGTTGCTGCGCACACGCGTGAGCATGGTCTCGATCTTTTGCCGCAGCGCGTTGTTCTGTGCGTAAAAGCGCAGCGTGATGGCGCTGTCCTGATGCTCGACGAGAGCACCACGGATGAAAAGCTGCGTCGCGGCGACGGGATCGACCTTGAGGTAGTCGATACTGCGTCGCGTGATCTCCAGGCCATGCAGCATCACCTTTTCCACGCAGGTCACGCGACCCGCTTTTTCGTTCCAATGCGGCTCGCTGTGTTTGAACGTGCACAAGTGCGCCCCGAGCTCCGCGATCCAATCCGGCTGCACCTTCGCCACCGTGCGGGCGAAGAGCTGCGAAGTGTGCACGATCTCTCCGGCCACGATCCACGCGGGTTGTTTGGCTTTGTCCTGGCCGGGTTTGGGCTTCGCGTTCTTCTCACGGCGTTCGTAGAGATTCGAACCGGGGAAGATCATGACCTCGCGATTGCCGGAGGTTTTGTAGAGGTTTCGGTCTTCCTTCACCGCGATGTGGCCAAGCTGCGCGACGAGGATGCTGCGGTGGATTTTGTCGGACGGGTCCGACTTGTCCGACCGGTCGGAGGTTCCGAAGATGTCCACGAGCTGCTTCCAGATGTCCCGCCATTCCTGCATGCGGGTGAAGGAGAGGAAGTTGGTTTTGCAGAACTTCCGCAGGGCGTTGCGGGAGTTGCCGGTGGGCTCGGGAGAGGCGTTCCAGATTTTGAGGAGGCTCAAAAAGTCGGAGTCGGGCGCGGCGAAGGCTTTGTGGGCGGCATTGGCGAGTTCCTTCTTCTCCTCGGGCCGTTCACGCGGATCAGGAATGCTGAGGCCGCTGGCGATGATGAGCATCTCCGGCAGCACTTTTTCCACCCGGGCATGCAGGAGCATGCGGCCGAGGGTGGGATCGAGCGGGAGCTTGGCGAGTTCACGGCCGAGCGGCGTGAGTTCGTGCGTGTCACTGAGGCTGCCGAGTTCGTGAAGAAGATCGTAACCAGCCCGAATGGCGGCGCTGCTGGGCGGATTGATGAAGGGGAAGGTCTCGATGTCGCCGAGCTTGAAGGCCTTCATGCGCAGGATGACCTCGGCGAGGTTCGCCCGCTGGATTTCCGGCATCGTGAAGCGATCTCGCTTCTCAAAATCATCCTGTTCGTAAAGGCGGATGCACAGGCCCTCGCGCACACGACCGGCTCGGCCCGCACGCTGGTTCGCGCTGCTTTGCGACACGGCTTCCACCGGCAGGCGCTTCGTGCGCGTGCGTGGATTGTAGCGGCTCATGCGTGCGAGGCCGGTATCGACCACCACGGCAATGCGCGGGATGGTGATGGAGGTCTCCGCGACGTTCGTGGCGATGACGACGCGACGTTTGCGCCCCGGCTCAAACACGCGCTGCTGCTCCGCGGAGGCCATGCGGCCAAAAAGCGCCAAAACCTCGAATTCGCGGCCCAAACGGCCATCGAGCAAATCCCGCGTGTCACGGATGTCGCGCTCGGTGGGCATGAAAACGAGCACATCGCCGTCATTCGTCTCGATCAGCGCATTTTCGACTGCGGCCACCGCACCGTCGATGAAGCCGAAATCGTCTTCCTCGGTCACGAGCGGCATGTAGCGGATCTCGACGGGGTAAGTGCGTCCCGACACCTCGATGATCGGCGCACCGCCGAAGGCCTGCGAGAAGGCTTCGGTGTCGATGGTGGCCGAGGTGACGATCAATTTCAGATCCGGCCGCTTTTTGAGCAAGCCGACGAGATAACCAAGCAGGAAGTCGATGTTCAGCGAACGCTCGTGCGCCTCATCGAGAATCAGCACGGAATACGTCCGCAACATCGGATCACTCTGGATCTCGGCGAGCAAGATGCCATCCGTCATGAACTTCACGCGCGTCTCGCGGCTGGTGTCATCGCTGAAACGCATCTTACAGCCGACTTCGCGTCCCCACGGCACACCGAGCTCCTCTGCGACGCGTT
>JBKCXA010000005.1:0-2260 GCA_046316935.1 Prosthecobacter sp. | reverse complement strand
TTACCAGATGGCTCAGGAGGAGGCGCTGCGGCTCGCCGGGCCGGGCTTCATGAAGCACTTCAATCTCAAGGAGGAGCCGGCCTCGCTGCGAAACGAGTATGGCGGCGAGTTCGGCCAGCGCTGCCTGCTCTCCCGCCGCCTCGTGCAGGCCGGGGTGCGGTTCATTGAGGTGTCACACAACCTCAATTTCATGAACGGCACGGGCTGGGACATTCACAACGAAGGCTTCAAAAATCAGCATCTGCTCATCCAGGAGCTCGATACCGCCATGTCAGCACTGATCCGCGATTTGAAGGACAAGAAGTTGCTCGACAAGACGCTCATCGTCGTGGCGACGGAGTTTGGACGTCCGCCTGAGTTCGATGGTCGAGGCGGTCGCGGGCATCAGGGGACGGCGTTTTCCATGGTGTTGGCAGGCGGCGGTTTGAAGCACTGCGGCGCTTACGGCACCACGGATGAACTGGCGAAGAAGCCTGTCGAGAATCCGGTGCCGCTGGTCGATTTCCACGCCACGATCCATGCCGCGATGGGCATCGACCCCGCGCACGAGCTCATGGACGGCACACGCCCGGTGCCGATCACCGATGGAGGCAAGCCCGTGGCAGCCTTGTTTGGCTGATCGCGGTCAAAAAGCGGCAGCGGCAGGTCACAAAAGCCGTCCGGTTTTGGCTTTCGCGGCGGGATGAACAGGCTACAACATCGCCTGCTCATCCCAACCATCTCATGAAACGCTACGCCCTCGGCATCGACTACGGCACGAACTCCTGCCGCTCCCTCCTCATCGACCTCGACAACGGCGCGGAGGCCGGATCGACCGTCTTCAACTACCCGAGCGGCGAAATGGGCATCCTGCTCGATCCGAAGGACCCGCATGTGGCGCGTCAGAATCCGCAGGACTACCTCGACGGCCTCGAAAGCGTCGTGAAAGGCGCATTGGAGCAGGCGAAGGCCAAAATTGCGGGCTTTGACGCCGCACAAGTAGTCGGCATCGGCATCGACACCACGGGATCGACTCCGATCCCGGTGAATCAAGACGGCACGCCGCTCGGTTTGCTGCCGGAATTCAAAAACAACCTCAACGCCATGGTGTGGCTTTGGAAAGATCACACCGGGCATGCTGAGGCAGCGGAGATCACGAAGCACGGCCACGAAATTCGGCCGAACATCATCGCCAAATGCGGCGGCATTTACTCCAGCGAGTGGTTTTGGAGCAAAATCCTGCGCCTGCGCCGGGTGGACGAAAAAGTCTTCGAGGCCGCTTTCAGCTTCGTCGAGCATTGCGACTGGATTCCGGCCGTTTTGACCGGAAACACGAATCCGCTCACCTTGAAGCGCAGCGTGTGCGCAGCGGGTCACAAGGCCATGTTCAGCAGCGAATGGGGTGGTCTGCCAGATAAGGAGTTTCTCGCCAAGCTCGACCCGAAACTCGCTGAACTTCGTGATCGCCTGTATTCAGAAGCGCACACCACCGACACGAAAGCGGGCGGTCTATGCTCCGAGTGGGCCAAACGGCTCGGATTGGCCGAAGGCACCGCCGTGTGTGTCGGCGCTTTCGATGCGCACACCGGCGCGGTCGGTGCGGGCATCAAAGAGGGCACCTTGGTTAAAATCCTCGGCACCAGCACCTGCGACCTCATGATTTCACCGACGAGCAAACCGCTCGCCGACATCCCCGGCGTGTGCGGCATCGTGAACGGCAGTGTCTTGCCCGGCTACTACGGCATCGAGGCCGGTCAGAGCGCCGTGGGTGATCTTTTCCTCTGGCTGGTGAATCACCTCGTGCCCGACAGCTACGGCAAGACCACCGGCGAGAAATTTGTGAACATGGAAAAGGCCATGGAAGGCCAGAAACCCGGTGCCACGGGCCTGCTCGCGCTCGATTGGAACAACGGCAACCGCACCATCCTCGTCGATGTGCGCCTCACCGGTCTGCTGCTCGGCCAGACGCTGCACACCGAGGCGCATGAGATTTACCGCGCCTACATCGAGGCGACGGCGTTCGGTGCTTTGACCATCATCAAACGCGTCGAAGAATACGGCGTGAAGATCGAGGAGGTCATCAACACGGGTGGTCTCTCGATCAAGAATGCCACGCTCATGCAGATCTACGCCGACATCATCGGCAAGCCGATGAAAGTCAGCCAAAGCGAGCAGACCTGCGCCCTCGGCGCGGCCATCTTCGGTGCTACTGCCGCCGGAGCCGGCACTTGGCAGGAACTCCAAAGCAAAGTCACCGCCATCCGCGAAAAGGTTTATTACC
>JBKCXA010000004.1:0-6573 GCA_046316935.1 Prosthecobacter sp. | reverse complement strand
GGCGTGGCCAGATTCAAGGCGATGGCGTGGCTGCGGGATCGGCATCGTGATCGTCTGGGCTTTGATGAGGATGTGTTGGAACTGCTCGCGGACGAGGTGACGGAGCACGCCGACGCTTACGAGGCGGAGCGTCGGGCGCTGGAATCCTGCGTGGAGAAGCTCGATCCCGCTCAACGGAAGCTGCTGGACGCTGCTTATGCGCCGGGCGCTCGGATTGATACCCTCGCGGCGGCGGCGGGCCGCTCACCCATGTCGTTTTACAAGGCGCTGCACCGCATCCGGCTGGCCTTGTTGAACTGCACCCAACGCATGCTTGCTCAGGAGGGATTATCATGAAATCAGAACACGAAAGTCTCGAACTCATCCGCCGTCACATCGACGGCGAAGCCTCCGAAGCGGATCAAAAGGAACTCCAGGAACAGTTGAGACGCGATCCAGCCACCCGCCGCCTCTTTGCCCGTTACGCCAACATCGACTCGACGCTGGGCAGTGGCAGCATCGCGCTGAAAGAGCCTGTTCTCAGAGCTAAACCGATGCGGATAGCCTGGCTCTCCTGGCGTCCGCTCGCCGCTGCAGCGGCGGGGATTGTGTTTGGCATGTTCTGCACGTCGGTGGTGTTTGGCTATGTGGCGCAGAGCAGGGCAAGATCGGTCACGGTGCTCGCGGAGGGATTTGAGGATGCGGAGATGCCTTTGGATCGCGACCTACCGCGGCGGACGGAGGCGTGGTCCGGCGACTTCACGCGGCCTCATGCGGGAAACGAGAGGGCCACGCCGCTGGAAGGCTCCCGCTTGGTGACACTGCCGCAGACGAAGGGGCGGAGGTTTAGCTACGCGATGCGATTTGTGGATCTAAGCACGCTCCCGGCATCTGAGGTGTCTCAAAACCGCCAGATTGAGGTCTCGGCGTCGTTTCACGGCCATGAACTGGGTGTCGCGGATCTTTTCCAAATCCGTCTCGCAGCTTTTGGCGGCAGTCTGGAGGAGGCGCGTGCCATTTGGTTGAGTCCGCAGCTCGATGAGAAGGCGCTGCTGCATGTGGCGAGGACGGTGACGATCCCTGCGGGTGAGGGCGGTTGGAAAAAACTGCATGCGACCATGGAGCTGCCTCCAGGGACCACGCTGCTGCTGGTGTCGCTCGCGGCCGCAGTAGCTGACAATAATGTGCCGAAGACACCGCACTACCTCGATGATGTGCGCATCCAGCTCCAAACGCTGAGAGCCGCCCCCTGACATCTTACTCCATATCACTCTCTTCCATGACCCAACTCTCCACCATGCACCGACTTCATCTAACTCTCCTTTCACTCACAGCGTGCGCGGCTCTTGCTGCGGAAAAAGAACAAGGCTGGGACCCGGACACGACTTTTCCGCCGCTCTCACCCACGGAGGCAATCAAGACCATCGAGGTGCCGAAGGGCTATCATCTGGAGTGCATCGCGAGCGAGCCGATGGTGGAGGAGCCGGCGAGCTTCGCGTTTGATGGCAATGGGGCGCTTTATGTCTGCGAATGGCGCACTTACATGCAGGATGAGCATGGGACGAATCAGCTCGATCCCGTGAGCCGTGTGGTGAAGCTCGTGGACACGGATGGCGATGGCATCATGGACAAGCGCACGGTGTTCATCGACAAGGTGATCCTGCCCCGCACGGTGCTACCGATGCAGGATCGCGTGCTGGTGAACTTCTCGGGATCGAACTCGGTGTTCGCCTACTTTGATGAGGACAAAGACGGTGTCGCGGACCGTCGCGAACTCGCCTACGAGGGTGATGAGAACAATGGCAACATCGAGCATCAAAACTCCGGCCTGCTGTGGAATCTCGACAACACGATTTGCTCGAACGATTTCCGTTTCGGCTACCAGGGTGGCAAACTCATCCCGGCAAAGCACGCGGTCGGACGCATCAGCCAATGGGGCCTCGCACGGGATGATGACGGACGGTTGTTTTGCACCCTGGCAGGCGGTGCGAATCCCGCGCATTCGTTTCAGCTTCCTGCGGGCTATCCGATTTTGAAAATCAACGAGCACGCGGAGGGTTACCGCATCCCCTACGCGGTATGTAAAGTGTGGGACCAGTCTTCCGGTGGCTACAAGACAGAGGAGCAGCGCATTTTGCAGAACTTCTCGGCGTGCTGCGGCCAGACGGTGCTGCGCAGTCATCTGATGCCGGAGTTTTACGGTCGTGTGGTGACCTGCGAGCCGGTGGGCCGCTTGCTGCGCATGAGCCGCATTGATTGGAAAGACGGCATCGGCATGGCGGACAATGCGTTTCCGCAGAGCGAGTTCATCCGCAGCACGGATGCATATTTCCGCCCGGTGTGGAGCGAGACCGCGCCGGATGGATCGCTGGTCTTTTCGGACATGTATCGCGGCATCATCCAGGAGAAGGCCTGGTTCCCCACCAAGGACACGGACAAGCCCAAGGACTGGGTCGCCCGTTATCATCGCGTCAAAAAATGGGGCATGATCGAGGTGGTGCGTCATGGCCGCATTTACCGTCTGGTGCCGGATGGCAAGCCGCCTGGGCCGCTACCGCGCATGCTGGATGAGACGTCCACGCAGCTCGTCGCTCATCTGGCGCATGCGAACGGCTGGTGGCGTGACTCAGCGCAGAAGCTGATCGTTTCCCGCGGGGACAAATCCGCGATCCCGACGCTCACCACGATGGCGGAGAGCCATGCCGATGCGAATGCACGCATTCACGCGATGTGGGCGCTGCGCGGCCTGGATGCCTTGCCGAAAGGGATCGTCATCGCCGCGATGAAGCATGACAACGCCCGCGTGCGCCGCGCGGCAGTGCAACTCGCCGAACCGCTGCTCATTGCCAAAGACGCGGAGATCGCACAGGCGCTCGCAGCCATGATTGAAGAACCGGATGCACAGGTCCGTGCCCAGATTTTCCTCGCTCATCGGGCTGCTGGCGGAGAGATGCCCGCAGAACTCACCGCCAAGCCTGTGGCCATCATCACGGCCATCCTCGACAAGCAGCGGCGCGATGGCCAGCAAGGCGTGCTCACAGCCTCCGCACAGCAAGGCCGCGTCATCTACGAGACGCTCTGCACCACCTGTCACGGACCCGATGGCAAGGGCGTGAAGGCAGGCGACAAGTTCCTCGCGCCCGCCTTCACCGATTCCGCTTGGTTTAAAAAGAACGGCAACGTGAACATCCTCGCCCGCATCGTGCTGAAGGGCCAGACAGGGCCGATCCGCGGCACCAGCTATGGCGAGGGCGTCATGCTGCCGCTCGAGGCCGTTTATAACGATGAGCAAATCGCCAGCGTGCTCAACTTCATCGGGGAACGCTGGCACAAATGGAAAACTCCCGCGCTCGCCACCGACATCGCCCGAGTGCGCAAGGATATCGCTGCGCGCAAGATACCCTGGACGCACGAGGAGCTCATCGCTCTCTCCAAAACGCAGCCAGCGGCCACCGCAGGCGCGGGTGGCGTCGTCGTCCCAGTCGCGGAATTGGGCAAAGACTTCCGCACGCTCGATCTCACCGCCGCATTCACCGCCGACACACGCAAGGGGATCTACATCTCAGAGAAGGCCATGAATGCCTCGCTGCCTTTTGTGAAGTTCGGCCGCGTCACGGCGAATGGCGTGCCTTATGAGATCGCGGATCCTGCGAAGAACCCGAACGGGAAGAATGTGATCGTGCTCGGCGGTGGCCCGGACAAGTCGTTCGCGCACACGATGCCGCGGCGTGTGGAGATTCCCGTCGGCGAAAAGGTGTCGCGGCTGCATTTCCTCGGCGGCGTGGCCGGTTGGGGCGGCGGGCCGGGTGCCAACACACCCGCGATGACCGCCACGCTGCACTTCGCCGGCGGTGCGAAACAGATTGCCGATCTCCGCGCCGGACGCGAGTTCGTGGACTACATCCGGCGCATCGAAACCTCCGGTTCGCAGCATGCCGAAGGCATCGTGAAAGAGCACCAGGTGCGCACCTTCGCCATTCCGGTGGCGTACGCCGCCGTGTTGGAAAAAGTCGTCCTCGAAAGCCCGGGCAATAGAGTCGCGCCGACCACGGTCGCCATCACCGCCGAGCTGGGCGCACCCACCGCACGTCCGAAGGCGGCACGCTCGCCCGCGAGCGTGCCAGCCGTGCCTCCGGCAGCGCCTGCTGAGTTGTCGCCCGACGACCCAAAGACCACCGCCGCGATGGGCCAGAATTTTGCCGAGCCAAAACCTGCGAACACCCTGCGCGTCCTGCTCGTCGGCGCGGGCGGATCGCATGACTTCCCGAAATATTTCCTCCGTGCCGATGCGGAGATCCTCCGCGCCGCTGGCGGCATCGACACCGCCGCCACTCCCAACTTCAACGAGGCCCTCGCGCTGCTACCGCAGGCCGACGTGCTCGTGTTCAGCGGAAACCACGGACAATTTGGCCAACGCGCCTTCAACGAAGCACTCAAGCGTTTCGCTGATGCAGGCAAAGGCGTCGTCGTGCTGCACGCGGGCACCTGGCGCACCGGCTGGGCGCTCAACGGCGGCTTCAATCAACGCTTTGTCGGCGGTGGTGCCAAGAGCCACGGGCATGGTGAGTTCACCGTGACGCTGAAACCCTCCACGCATCCGATCCTGAAGGACGTGCCCGCGACCTTCCAGATCAAGGACGAGAACTACCACGCCGAAATCGATCCCGGTGCCGAAGTCGAGATCCTCGCCGAAAACGCCCCCGACAAAGGCAAGGCACACCCGAGCGTGTGGATCGTGAAGGACGCAAAAGCCCGCATCGCCTGCATCACCCTCGGCCACGCCGCCGACGCGCACGGCAATCCCGCCTTTAAGACGCTGCTCACCAATGCTGTGAAGTGGGTGGGCGGAAAATCCGCCGGGAAAACCAACGATGTGAAATAGATCCCCAGCCATACCATGAAGCAACTCCGCAACTCCATCCTCGCCCTGCTCTTGGGTGCCTCGTTCCTTCACGCTGCGGAGAGCACGCTTCTCTATGAGGAGGACTTCTCAAACACGCTCTTCGGTCACACACCAAAGGGCTGGGAGGATATGACCCGTCTCCGGCCGAGCCGAAACTGGGCGGTGGATGGCAACGGTGTGCTGCGGCAGACGATCAAGAACCACACCGGTCTCATCACCTATGCGGGCTACACTTTGCAGCCAAAGCCCGCAGCCTCGTTGGGCGACGCACGCAGCGAGGCGATCTTCTCGAAGCCCGAGGACTCCACGGTGTCGTTCGGCATCGCGGGTCGTGTGCAGGATCGCGACAACTACTACCTTGCTCGTTTCAGTGGCTCGCAAAGGCTGGAATTGATGCGGATGAAGGACGGCATGATGACGCCGCTCGACGCGGTGCCGTTGCCGGATCTGCGTGAACGTCGCGAAACCGGCGTCGTCACCTTGCAGCCGTATCGCAGCGGGCAGCGATGGACGCTTTCACTCACGCTCGAGCAGAACCGCCTCACTGCGGTGGTTCGCGATGCGGAAGTACGCGAGCAGGCACGGCTCGGCGCCACGGATGACAGCTTCACCAAAGGCGCTCCCGGCATCTGCTGCACGCGTTTTGCCTCGGCGGCATCGTTTCGGCTCGAAACCCTGAAGCCCGTCGAAATCACCGCCGATGCCGCGAGGCTGGCGAAACGCAATGCGGTCATCTCCGAGGCCGAACCGGACTATCCGGTCGTGAAAGCAGTCGAAGGCGTGTTGAGCACACCCGCGGCGAAACTGGCCGCGAAATACGACATCATCATCGCTGGTGCGGGCACGGGCGGTTGGGCGGCGGCGGTGCAGGCGGCGCGATTGGGCTCGCGAGTGTTGTTGTTGGAGGAGAGCGACTGGATCGGAGGCCAGATGGCCGCTGCGGGTGTCACCACCATGGATGAGGACAGCGTGTGGATGAAGTTCCCCGTGCGCGAGCGCGGCCTGTATCGCGAGTTTCACGAGAGCATCACGCTGCACTACCTCAGCCGTGAAAAAGATCCGCAGGTGGCCTACTACGGCTGGCCGGATCAGTTGGAAGGCGGCTACGAGCCAAAGGTGGCCCGCGCTGTGATGCAGGGTTTCATTCAGGCCGCGAAAAACATCGACGTCTCGCTGCACACGCGGGTTTCCGCTGTGACGAAGCAAGGCGACACCGTCACCGGCACGACGCTGAGCTTTGCCGATGGCTCCACACGCGAGATCGCCTGCGCGGTGCTCGTGGACGCTACGGAGTATGGCGATGTCATTCCGCTCACGGGCGCCCGCTATCGTGTCGGCAATCAAACGAGCGACAAGATCGATCCCGCCGCGCTGGTGCAGGATCACACCGGGACCTGCATCGTGCGCGAGTATCCCGAGGGCGTGCCGGAGCATCTCATCATCAAAGAACCGCCGCCCGGTTATGCCAAGGGCAGTGGCAAACGCTATCGCAACTACACGAACGAAGGCGTCATCGTGTGGGGTGGCGCGGGCAAAGGCTACAAAGGACCGCGACACTGGCGCACCTACTTTGCCTGGCGCGGCATGGCGGACAGCGACAGCCCGCTCATCGGTGAAAGCAGTCACCAACGCCACACGCAGTGCGGCTTCAATGGCGGCAACGACTATCCCGTGACCGCTGCGACGGTCGA
>JBKCXA010000003.1:0-33223 GCA_046316935.1 Prosthecobacter sp. | reverse complement strand
CGCCATGATGACCGGCAACATCGGTCGTCCCGGCGTCGGCGTGAACCCGCTGCGCGGTCAAAACAACGTGCAAGGCGCTGCCGACATGGGCTGCCAGCCGCATCAAGGCGCAGGCTACTTTGAGATGAACGATCTCGATGTGCAGAAGCGCTACACCGACTTCTACGGCACGCCAGCGCCCACCGAACCCGGCTGGAAGATCCCGCAGATGTTTGATGCGGCCATCGAAGGCAAGCTGAAGGCCCTCTGGCTCATGGGCGAAGACGTCGTGCAGACCGATCCTGATGCCCATCACGTGCGTCATGCGATGGAAAGCCTCGATTTCCTCGTCGTGCAGGAGATTTTCATGACGGAGACCGCGAAGTATGCGCACGTCATCCTCCCCGCGTCCTCCTTCCTCGAAAAGAGCGGCACCTTCACCAATGCCGAGCGCCGTGTGCAACGCGTGAACGCCACCGTGAAGCCCCTCGAAGGCACTAAGCCCGACGGCCAGATCATGTGCGAGATTTTGCAGCGCTTCGGCTTCCCGCAGGCCGACTACACGCCCGATGGCGTGCTCGCTGAGATCGCGAAGATCGTTCCCTTCTTCAAAGGCGCCACCTGGGAGAATCTCGGCGACCAAGGCCTGCAATGGCCCATCAAAGAAGGCGGCATCGACACGCAAATCATGCACCAGGAGCAGTTCGCTCGTGGGAAAGGCCACTTCCATTACTTCGACTGGAAGGAGTCCACCGAGCTGCGCACGAATGGCGAGCAATTCCCCTTCATCCTCACCACCGGCCGCATTTTGGAGCACTATAACTGCGGCACCATGACCCGCCGCACCGGGAACAGCGAGATCGTCGTGCAGGACTACCTCTCGATCAATCCCGCCGACGCCCAGCGCAAATCCATCCGCACCGGCGACCGCGTCCGCCTCAGCAGCGCCCGTGGCGAAGTCGAACTCGAAGCCCGCGTCACCGATGAAGTGAAGCCCGGCATCCTCTACACCACCTTCCACTTCCCCGAAGCCATGGTGAACAACGTCACCGGCCAAGGCTGCGACGCCGACACCATGTGCCCCGAATACAAAGTCATCGCCGCCGATGTCGAATTCGTCAGCGCCGGCAAGCCGAAGAAGAAGCGGATGATGGAGATGGGCTAAATCTTTTATCAACACCCCAATGCCCGCATGTATCGAAAATCCAATCTTTGGTGGAATCGCCTTCGCGGCTATCAAGCTTGGCGGCTACTGCCTCGTCGCCCAAATGCTAAATAAAAGGTATGATAAGCAGCATTCGCACTGGTTCGGCGTCGGAGCGGCGCGCACGTTGATCGGTTTCGCTTTTGGGTATCCCTATTTTAACTGGGCCACCTCGGCTTTCGACTTTCCGGTCTTCATGGCAGGTTTGGTTCCGATTCGCATCGTTGAATGGTTGCTGCTCGTCATCCTTTTCTACGACCGTCGCTTACAGGACCGCAGACGCGCCTGCGTATCCGCACTCCAAGGAACTTTTTGGTCATTCATGCTCGACTTGCCGGCAACCGTTGGATGGATTGCTGTCGCAGGTTTTTGGGTGTGTTGACTTCAATCGAGTTGCTGCCCAATCCCTGAAGATCATGGCTAAGCAATCTTTAGATCCCCCATGCCCTCCCGAATCCTCATCGCCACCGACCTACACCAGCGCGCGGTGCTTTATGAGGCGCTGGTGAGGCTGTGCGATGAGATCAAACCAGATACGCTGATCCTCGGCGGGGACTTTTTACATGGCACTGGACTGCTGCCGTATGGAAAGACGCGACAACTGACGCCGACGCAGTGTGCGGTGGAGTTGGAGCCGATTTCAGTGCCGGTGCTGTTTGTGCGTGGTAATCACGAGGACGAGAACTGGTTCGAGTTTCGTGACGCATGGAAATCCCTGCACTCAACGGCTCCGCTGCGGCTGAATGGCTCGTTTGCTGAAATCGGTGACATCGGCGTCATCGGCTTCCCCTGTGCGATGGGGCAGGAGGAGGCCTTTTCGGAGGGCGAGCCGCTCGGAGGCGAGCATTGCGGCTTTTGGCTGCCGCACCTCCTCGAAGACCATGGTGAGGCCGCGCGACAGCTTTGGGTCATGCACGAGCCTCCGACGGGCACGCGGCTCTCCGCGGCCGGATCGGTGGTAGAGGGGCATGCGTGGTGGCGGGATGCAATTGAAGAGCACCAACCGCGCCTCGTCGTCTGCGGGCATGATCACGGCACCAGCATCCGAAATGGCGTGTGGCAGGATCAAATCGGCCGAACGACCGTCATCAACGTCGGCCAGAACATGGACGGACCGCTGCACGCAACGCTGGTGCTCGAAAAAGACGGTGTCCTTGCCTGTGAGAGGCTGAGTAGCCGGTGAAGGGTTTAATGCTCCTTTGCTGCCAAGGATTCGCTTTCCGCCGCGTATGTTCACGCATGCCCGGCCAAGACCACGGACATGCCTTCACCTTCATGAACCCGCGCCTGCGGGACGGTGTGGTCGTGCACAGCCGCCGCTCGGTGCTGAAAACAAGCCTTGCGGGCCTTGGCGGGCTCACGCTGCCTGGTTTGATGAAACTGCGGGCGGAAGGAAAGGCCACGAAGAGCGGCAAGTCGGTAATCCTCCTCTGGATGACCGGCGGCCCGTCGCACATCGACACCTGGGATCCGAAGCCGGACCGCCCCATCGAGAACCGCGGCCCGTTCAAGACCATCAAAACCAAACTGCCTGGCGTGCGCATCTGCGAGTTTTTGCCGAAGCAGGCCGCGATGCTCGACCAGTTCACACTGATCCGCTCGGTCGATTGCCGCTTCAGCAATCATGAGCCGAACATGGTCATGCAGACGGCGAATCTGACCAACGAACCGCGCACGAATCCGAAGGCGAAATACTTCCCATCCTTCGGCAGCATCGTGGCGAAGCACCACGGCGCGAACCATCCGGCGATGCCGCCCTACGTTGTGCTGAACATGAAATCGCGTTCGCATGTGGCCTGGGGCGGTTACCTCGGCACGCAGTATGATCCGTTTGATGGCAACAATGCCTCCAAGCTCTTCCAACTGCCCGCCGGGCTCAGCATGGATCGCTTGCAGGCACGCCAGACGCTCAGCCGCCAGATGGACGGCCTGCGGGCGGAGCTCGACGTGAGCGGCATGATGGGCGCGATGGATGCTTTCGGCCAGAAAGCCTTCGAAATCGTCGCGGGCGGCCGTGCGCAGGAGGCCTTTGATTTGGAAAAAGAGCCCAAACAGGTGCGTGACCGCTACGGCGACCACGATTGGGCGAAGCAAGCACTGCTGGCGCGTCGCCTCGTCGAGCGTGGCTCAACGTTTGTCACCATTGACCTCAGCAATCACAGCGCGAGTGGCACCTGGGACAATCACGGCGACAACATCCCGCCCTACGGCGGCATCTGGAATGGCCTGCGACCGCTGCTTCCCGTGTTCGATCATGTCATCACCACTCTGGTGAGTGATCTGCGCGAACGTGGCATGCTCGATGACACCCTCGTCATCGCGATGGGCGAGTTTGGCCGCACCCCGACGCTCGGCACGCAAGGCAGCACCGATGGCCGCAATCACTGGCCCGTCGTCATGAGCATGTGCATGGCCGGTGGCGGCTTCCGTCACGGACAAGTGATCGGTGCGAGCACCAAGGACGGCGCGGAGATCGCCGAGCGCCCCGTGACGCCGTCCGACCTCGCCGCGACGATTTATCATCACATGGGCGTGCCGCTCGATGCCACCTACACGGATCATCAAGGCCGCCCGAACTTCATCGTCGATGGCGGCAGGCCGCTCACGGAGCTGATTTGATCCCAACCCGCTTCAGCGCCGCCATCAAATCAAGCCGGCGAAAGCTGAGGCCGCTTTTTTCATCCTTCACCTCCACACCGGTGGTTTGGAAGATCTTCATCATCGCGCTGGCGATGTCAGCGCCGTGCTTCTTCCAATCGTAGCCGCTCTTTTGGATCGCTTCGCGCAGGAGCATGGCGGAGCCGCAGAGGATGGCGTTGGAGCTGCTGGTGGCTTGCGCAGGCACGAGGAGGTCGATTTTCGCGCTGCGGTCGAGGGTGACGATGTCCTTGCCCGGTATCACCGCGCCGATGGCGAAGCAGTTTGGCTGGCTCGCAGGCCAGGAGATTCCTTTCGTGAAGTGATGATTGCCAGCCGGGGCGCTGACCCAGATGCCGAGCTCGCGGAGTTTCGCGAGTTTGGCGTCGATCTCGGTCGGAACGGGCTCCGCATGCTCTTGATCGTCCACCGGAGCGAGATTCACCGTCGTGATCGCATGCTCGGCATGATGATCGATCACCCATTGCAGCGCTTTGGCGAGCGATACGCTGTCCGCGACCTTGCAATGGCAGCATTCGAGACTGCGCACGACGGCGATTTGATTGTTGTAGGCCACACCACGCTTCCCACCGTGATTCACCGAAGACGGAATGCCGATCGTGCTGCCATGGTAGCCCTTGCCCTCGTGTTTCGGGTCGTTGTCACCATCCACGGCATCATAGGTCACGCGCACCTTGTCCCCCTGCCACTCGGGTCGCGACATGGTGCAGCCATCATCGAGCAAAGCGAGCGTCTGACCTTTTCCAAAGCTCAAAACATCCGCGTAAACCTTCCAAGCCGCCGTGATGCCCGCATGCTCGAATTCCGCCGGCTGCGCAGGCTCTTGAGCAGAGACCGCGAGGGCGGCAAAAAGGTAGAGAAGTGGTTTCATGGGATGACTAGTTGAAACAACTCCGGCATGGGAATTCTCTCGCGCACATCAGTCTTGCCAATCTGACAGGGTCGTCATACCATCGCGCCATGAAAACGCTGTCCGTCAAAATTCCCGATCCTCTCGCCAAATGGCTGCTCGGTGAGGCGAAGCAATCGCGCCGCTCCCGTTCCGATCTGGTTCGCGAGGCTTTGGAGGCAAAACGGCGCGGAAATGCCGGGAAACAGGCCAAACGCAGTCTGGCAGACGCGCTCTTGGATTGCGGAGGCACGTTCGACGGGCCCGGCGACCTTTCCACGAATCCACGCCACATGGAAGACTTCGGCAAATGAAGGAAGTCATCCTCATGGACACCGGGCCGCTCGTGGCTCTCTACAACGCCAGAGATGAGCATCACAAGTGGGTTTGTGAGCAGATGCAACGCATGCCCGACGAGGTCATCACCTGCGAACCCGTGCTCACCGAGGCCTGCTTCCTGCTCGCCCGTGCCCGGACCAGTCCCACCCGCATTCTCCAGGCTGTCCGACGAGGCATTTTGAAGCCCTCATTCGAGATCGCCGACGAGGCCGCCGCACTGGAAACCCTCATGAGCCGCTATGCCGACACGCCGATGTCACTCGCCGATGCCTGCCTCGTTCGCTTGTCCGAAATCCATCGCGACTGCCGCATCTTCACGCTCGACCGGGATTTCAAACACTACCGGCGCTTTGGCAGGTCCGTGATACCGGTGTTGAGTCCGTGGTGAGTTACTTCGCCGTCAAAAACGCCAGCAGGTCACGCAACTCCTCGTTGGTGAGTGACATGACAAGTCCCGGCGGCATCAGGGAGGTGCGCAGTTCGGTGCGCTTCACGATGTCGGCTTCGGGGAAGGATTTTTCTTTGCCGGTGAGATCACGGAAGACTTCGGTGCTGGAGGAGCGCAGCAGGATGCCGGTGAAGGTGGTGCCGTCTTTGAGCTCGACGACGGAGGGATAAAACTGCGGCGCGACTTCGCGATGTGGTTCGAGAATGGAACGAAGGATGGCGGCGCGGTCGCCTTGCTGGGCGATGAGGGTGAGATCGGGGCCGACGACGTTGCCACGACCGCTGTGACGATGGCAGGAGGAGCAGAGGGCGACCTTGCTGTTGAAGAAGATGCGGAGGCCGGTTTCGGCATCGCCGGGGCCGTCGAGGAGCTTTAGCCAGGCGGCGGTGTCGTCGAAAGCGGGGCGATTGATGGGAAGCGAGCGTGGAAGAGCTCGCTGGGCTTCATCGCGGATGATGGTGTGATCGCTTTGAGCGAGTTTTTGCAGCAGCGCGGGGCCGTCGGTGCCGAGGATGGCCTCGGCGCGGAGTTGCGGGCTGCGTTTGTCATCGGCGGCGATGTCGGCGCTGGCACGGCGGACAGCGAGAGTGCGCACGGCTTCGAGTTGGAGGACCTCGTCGTCGCTGTTCGCGAAGTCGCGGAGGAGTTCGAGCGTGAGGGCTTTGTGCGTCGGCGGGGCGAGGCGCAGGGCATAGCCTTTGAGGCGGGCGGGCGTTTTGGGATCGGTGATGCGCTCGACGAGCACTTCGGGATTGGTGACACCGGCTCCGGGTTCACCGCGAAGGGTGTTCCAAGTGGCGAGCACGGCCTCGAAGAGGCGGAAGTCGAGTTTGGAATCGCTGAGCATGGCCTCGACCTGCGGTTGGAACTCTTTGAGCACGGCATCGGCGATCCAGCGCAGGCATTCGAAGCGCATTTCAGCATCGGGATCGTCGAGGAAGGCACGCACCCACTTCGTATCGTTCAAATCAGCACGCCGCATGGCGACGAAGGCCCACACGCGATCAGTTGGCGAGAGGGCTTTGACTTGCTCGATGGTCAAATCGGAGCGCGAAAGCGCGGTGAGCGCGGCATCGGCGAGGTATTTGTCGGCTCCGCGGGCTTTGGCGAGCAAATCGGCGATGGAGAGCTTCTCGCGACCTTCGCGGAGTTTTTTGGCGAGAGCGGCTTCGGGTGTTTCAGGCTGCGATTTGGCAATCCAGGGCTGTTTTTCGATTTCGAGCTTCCACAGGCGTCCGCGGCCATGGATCGGGTAGGAGCTGAAAACCCAGTCGGTGAGGTAAAATGCGCCGTCGGGGCCTGGGGCCATGCAGACGGGGCGGAAGAAGTCGCTGCCCTTCACGAGCGGGATGCGCTCGGAGGTGTAGCCCGCGCCTTTTCGCGTGAGCGGGAAGTAGTCGATGCTGTGATCGCTCCAGCTCGGAATCATGACGCCGCCGCCGAGCTCGACGACGGCGCAGGGGCCTTCGCCACTCGGATGCACCATGCCGAGCGTGCCACGCAGCTCGCCATTCCACGCGACGAAGGGATGCACGGGCGCACTGCCATACACCCATTGGAAGCCGTAGTCCGCGCCTTCGACGACATTCAGCAATCGGCATGGCGGGCGGCTACCGGGATCGTTTTCCGCGGCGAAGATTTCGCCATCTTTGCGCACGAGCAGTCCAAAGGGATTCCAGAAGCCGCGGGCAATGCGGCGCAGCTTTTTGCCATCGGCGGTGCAGCGGAAGACACCACCTTCACCACGCCCGCTGACTTTGGCACCATCGGTGCCGGTGAGAGTCCAGTCTTTGCCGAAATTCTCGCCGAGCGAGAACACGAGGCCGCCATTCGGATCCCAGGCCATGCCGCTGAGGCCGTTGTGCGGGTAATCGGCCACCGTGTCGAGCGTGGCGAGGTTCTCTTCCAAATCGCCGACGCCATCGGCATTCGTGTCCTTCACGCGGAGGATGCGATCACGCTCAGCGAGGTAGATCCAGCCATCGGGGCCGACCTCGACGTGCATCGTGGCATCCGTTTTGTTGTAAAAGACACGGCGGTTTTTGCCGTCGGCATCGAAGACGAGGATCTCGTCATGCTGCGGGCCTTCGTAACCTTCCGGCCGGAAGTGCGTGTGACAAGCGGCGAGCCAGATGCGGCCTTTGTCATCGACATCGATGCCAGTGGGCGTGACGAGCGCCGGATGCTCGGCGAGCAGCGTCATCTTCACGCCGGGCTGCAGCGTCTCGATCTGCGGTGCGAGATCGGTGGGGACGACGGGAGCCTTTGGCGGTGGGCCGGATTGAGCGAAGGCGGCGAGGGGCAGCAGGAGCAGGATGCGTTTCATGAGTGTTTCATCAAACGCGGCGAAGTGACGCGCTTCGACAAATCATGATCGAAAGAGGGGCGGGCAGGAGTGCCCGCCTCACTTGAGGTCACGCATCGGGATTAAAACCGCCGGTGAGCGGGTCGAGGGCGAATTGGAAGTCCTCGTCGGAATCACGCAGGATGAGCTCGATGGGCTCCATGAGGCAACCGGGCAGGATGCGCACGGTTTGGCCGTCGGCGTCGGTGAAGTCCTTGGCGTAGTAGCGGTGGATGAGCATCTGAGCCCCATCGGGCAGCTCGACGCTACGGATGAGGTCGCCGGTCTCGTCGTAGAGGTCGCAGCGGTCTTTTTGGAAGGAAAGGACCTGCTGGCGGCGGTAAGTGGCGGCGCGGCTGACGGCCTCGACGCCCATCGCCTCCATGCCTGCGACGGTTTTCTGCACGGCGCGGTCGTTCATCATGCCGCTGACCATGACGGAACCCGCGCCGATGAGCAGCGAGGCGATGATGAGCACCACGGCGATCTCGAGGAGGGTGAAGCCGCCTTGAAGGGAACGCGAGCACCTGTAGGCGGGAGGAGACATGGAGTCAGAGGTTAGAAGTTAGAGGTCAGAAGTGGTGAAATCGTCTCATCTGACTTCTCACTTCTTACCATTCACTTTTCACATTGCCCTGTTCACCAGTTGCCAATGTCGTCATCGGTGCCGTCCTGGCGGTCGGGGCCGGAGGACCAGACATCGAAGCCGGTGGGGTTGTGGCTGCCCGGATAGCGGTAAAACAACTTCTGACCCCAGACGTCGTTCAGATCGGCCTCGTTCTTGATCATCTGCGTCCAGCGTTTGGCGCCGGGGTTCTTGTGCAGCGCCATGAGGCCCTGCGAGGAGGTGGGATAGCTGCCGGCGAGCGAGCGGTAGGAGGTGAGCTGACCGACGAGACTTTGAATTTTCGCATCGGTGGCCTGGATCTCGGCGCTGGCCTGGAATCCATTGATGCCGGCGGCGACGACGCCAAGCAGCAGGCCGATGATGAGGAGCACGACCATGATTTCGAGCAGCGTGAAACCACGGGCGACGAGCGAGGGACGAAGGGTGTTTTTCATGACGAGGTTGGGATGAAAAGGGTCAGCGTTTGCCGATCTGCTGGAGGGTCGCGAAGACGACGTCGATGACGGCATACACGATGCTGCCGACGACTACGGCCATGACCACGAGGATGCAAGGCTGGATGAGGGCGGTGGCCCGCTCGACGAGGCGGTTGAACTGGCCGTCGAGCCGCGCGGCGGACTTGGTGGCGACTTCGGCGAGATTTCCCGTTTCTTCACCGAGGCGGATCATGTCGATGGAGCGTGGCGGCAGCGCTTTGGCCTTCTGAAGTGCGGCGCTGAGGTGCTCGCCCTCCTGCACCATGTGCTCGATGCCTTCGAACTGCTGACGGATGAAGGGATTGCTGCTGGTGCCTTTGAGCAACTGCAGCGCCTGCGTGATGGCGAGGCCGCTGTGCAGCAGGGAACCGAGCGTTTCGAGAAACTGCAGCTCATGCCGCGACTTCATCAAATCGCCGATGACGGGCGTGTGGTGCATCAACTTGAACCAGCCGAGCTGCACGGAGGGGATCTGCGCGAGGATCACACCGGCGAGCGCGAGGATGCCCAAGGCGATAAGGAGCAGCCACCATTCGTTCCGCAGGAAGTCGGACAGCTTCATCATGTAGTCGAGCATGATGGGCGTGGCCTTGCTGCTGCCTTTGATGAGCACGGAGAGCTTTGGCAGGAGGTAGGTGATCATCACGATGCCGAGCGTGAGGCCGGTGGCGGCGAGGAAGGCGGGATAAATCAACGCGCCGACGAACTTCGAGCGCAGCTCCTCCATCATACCGAGGTATTTCACCTGCCGGTCGAGGATCTGATCCAGCGAGCCGCTGCTCTCGCCAGCGGCGATCATGCTGCAAAAGAGAGGACCGAAGCTGCTGGAGACCTGCGGCAGCGCGGCGGAAAGCGGAATGCCATCCCGCACGAGCTCACGCAGGCGCACGGCGAGATCCCGCGTGGTGGCATCGCTGCTTTTTTCCATGGCACCGAGCGCCTGATCGATCTGGAAACCGGCGGCGAGCAGGTTTGCCAGCTCGATGGTGAAGGCGATGACCTGAGCGTGCTTGAGATGGACCTTGCCCGTGTCACCACCGGCTGATTTGAGGCGCTGCCAAAGCGCAGAGAAAGGCGCGGCACTGTCCTTGGCCGCGGCGGCAGCGGCTTTTTTGCCATCTTTGGGCTTCGCCTTGGCCGCAGGCGCGGAGGAAGCCCCCAGCGGCTTCACCGAGCTCGCCCGCAGGCCCATACGGGCCAGCTTTCGCACCACCTCGCCACGATCCGCCGCATCGAGGGAACCCTTTTTGGATTCCCCGGAGGCGGAGAGGGCGGTGTAGGCAAAGGCGGGCATGCGCGGCGCACTTTTGCCAGAAGGCGGGCGACTAGAGAAGTGAAAACTTTGTGATCACTTCTTCGGTGCCTCGCCGCCCTCCTTGGCGACCTCTTCCTTCTTCTTCTGCACATCGGCGGACTCGGGCTCGAGCAGTTTCGGAGGCTGGCCACCCTTGGGGACGTACTTCAGCGCGACACCGTTGATGCAGAAACGACGGTCGGTGGGCGTCTTGAAGCCCTCGCCTTCAAAGACATGACCAAGGTGGGCGCCACAGCGTTTGCACACGGTCTCGACGCGGCGCATGCCGTGGCTGTTGTCCACTCGTTCGAGGACGTTCTTGGCCTTGGAGCTGTCGTAGAAGGAGGGCCAGCCGCATCCAGAGTGAAACTTCTCAGAGGAAGTGAAGAGTTCCGCACCGCAGCAAATGCAGAAGTAGGTGCCCTCGCCTTGTTTCTCGAACTCTTTGTAGATGTCACCGAATGGGCGCTCGGTGCCCTGCTGGCGGGTGACCTTGTATTGATCCTCGGTGAGGATCTTTTTCCATTCTTCTTCAGTTTTGATGATCACGGGGGCAGCGGCGGGTTTGGGGTCGGTTTTGGGTTTGTCCTCGGCGTGAAGGACGCTGAAGATCATCAAGGCGAGCGCGGCGGGAACAAGAGTTTTCATGAGCGGTGGCTTCAAACGTGGGAGCCACGAGGTTTTTGCTTATTCCGGCTGTTTTGAACCTGTGGATTCATTTTTGGCATTGCCGCCAGAAAGCTGATTGCGGCCTGCGGAGCACACGCCATACATGCGCGGCCATGTCCTCCATTTTCGAGCTTTTCTCCCTTCAGAATCAAACAGCCGTCGTCATCGGCGGCACTGGCGAGCTTTGTGGCTCCATCGCGGAGGGTTTTGCCATGGCGGGAGCCGAGGTGGTGCTGGTGGGGCGTGATGCCACGAAGGCGGAGAAGCGCCTGGAGACCATTCATGCCGCTGGTGGCAAGGCCTACTTCGTCTCTGCCGATGCCGGACGGAAGGCAGATCTGCAGATTCTGCTCGATCAGGTCCAAGAACGCAGCGGCGGCTGCCAGATCCTCGTGAACGGAGCCGGCGTGAACTCTCCGACGCCCTTCCTCGACATCCCGGAGGACGAGTATGACCGGATCATGAACATCAACACGAAGGCTGTGTTCCTGGCCTGCCAGGTGTTCGGGAAGTATTTCGTCGAAAACAAGATCCCGGCCTCGATCATCAACCTGGGCTCCATGTCCGGCCTGATCCCGCTGAGCCGCGTCTTCACCTACTCGATGTCCAAGGGCGCGGTGCACAATCTGAGCAAGAACCTGGCCCGCGAGTGGGCGCCGCTCGGCATCCGCGTGAACACGCTGGTGCCCGGCTTCTTCCCGGCGGAGCAGAACAAGAAGGTGCTCACGCCAGATCGCGTCTCGAAAATCATGGGTCACACGCCGATGAACCGGTTCGGCGAAGCGAAGGAACTTGTCGGAGCGGCGCTGCTGCTGGCTGGCAGTGGCGGCAGCTTCATCACCGGTCACGAGATGGTCGTGGACGGAGGTTACTCGTCGATGACGATTTGAGATGGCGAGGATGAGGGTGAGCAATGAGCTCCCGAGGTGGTTTGAATATCGAATATCGAATGACGAAGTCGTGGCAAAGCCGCGAAGCGTCAGCCCTTCGTTATTGGGAGTTCCTTGTTCGATATTCGATATTCCTCCCCACCCTCCAATCAGCAGCTTGTGGGCACCTTTTGCGCGAGCTTCACCGAATGCGGAATGGCTCCGAGGACGAAGGAGAGGCAATCGACGGCGCCTTGGGGCTTGCCGGGCAAGGCGATGACCAGCGATCGATCCACGACGGCGGCGAGGCTGCGGCTGAGGATGGCGTTGGGCGTGAGTTCGAGGGACTTCATGCGCATGACCTCGCCGAAACCGGGGATTTCGACGCGCATGATGCCGCGGATGGCCTCAGGCGTCACGTCACGCTCAGCGATGCCGGTGCCGCCAGTAGTCAGAATGAGCCCGCAGCCTTGGGATGAAAAGGAGCGGATGGTATCCTGGATGCGCACCTGGTCGTCCGGCACGATGGCCTCGGCTCGAACCGTCCAGCCGTAACCCTCGGCGGCCTTCCGTAAAGCCGGGCCGCCAAGATCTTCGTACACGCCTTCGGAGGCGCGATCGGAGACGGTGATGATGCCGACGTGCATGAGTCGAGTTTCAAGTTTCAGGTTCCAAGTTGCAGGTCTGGGGACTTGAAACCTGAAACTTGAAACGATGGCCGATTACTGCGCCTGAGGCTTGCTGGCAGGTGCCGCGGCGGACTTTGCGCCTTTGTCGGCGGTGGTCGGCTTGTGCTCGAGCTGGATGAGGTCGCGGAGGATGTGGATGGTCTCCAGTTTCACCGGCTCGATGCCGTAGGGGAATTTGGAGCCGTCGGTGACGTTGTCTTCATCGTCGTCCTCTTTCTTGGCAGTGCGCATGCCGGTGCTGTCTTCCTTGGTGAAGGTGGATTCGAGCACGAGGTCAGGCTTGTCCACGTTGTCGAGGGTGAGGCGATACACTTTGAAGCCGTTGTCCTTGAGGCGGTCGGCGACTTCCTTGGCACGCTTGGAACGCTCGTCGTTGATCTTATCACGACGTTGCTCGACTTCGATACGCTCCTTCTCACGCTCGGCGAGGTTGAGCGTGACGGTGTTCTTGTCGATGCGCTCTTTGAGGCGCTTCGAGTCGTCCTCGATGATCTGGAACTCCGGATTGGCGGAGATACGGCTCTTCACGCTGGCATTGAGCTCGTCCACCGGGAAGGCATCGGGGCGCCATGGGGCAAACTTGCGCGGCGGGATGGTGTCGTAGGGCAGCGGGTTCTTCGCGGCACCTTCGCCGATGTCGAGCACATCAAGGCGGGAAGGAAGGTGGATGTCCGGGACCACGCCTTTGAGCTGCGTGGAGCCACCGGCGATGCGGTAGAACTTTTGAATCGTGACCTTGAGGGAACCAGCGCGGCTCTTTTCGCTGAAGAAGGGCATGTAGCGGGCCACGTCGAGGATGGTCTGCACGGTGCCTTTGCCGAAGGTGGAGCTGTCACCGACGATGACGGCGCGGCGGTAGTCCTGAAGGGCGGCGGCGAGAATCTCGGAAGCAGAGGCGGAGGCCTTGTTCACGAGGACGATCATCGGGCCGTCATAAACGGGCTTCTCGGCCTCGCTGTCCTTCCACGAGATGCTGCCACGCCAGTCTTTGGCCTGCACGACAGGGCCGGAGGGAACGAAGAGGCCGGTGAGCTTCACGGCTTCGTCGAGCGAGCCGCCGCCGTTGTCACGGAGGTCAAACACGAGGCCTTGGATGTTTTCCTTGATGAGGCGGCGGAGGAGTCGCTCCACGTCGGCGCTGGCGCTGACGGTGCCGCTTTCCATGTCGCCGTAGAAGTTAGAGAGGTTGATCCAGCCCAGCTTGAGCGGAGCGCCCATCTCCGGCGGCGTCTGGAGGAGCTCGGCATTGGCCAGCTTTTCCTTCAGAGGGACCTCGGCACGCACGATGGAGATGATCTTCACGCCGGTCGGATCGTCGGCGGGATTGATCTTGAGGCGGACAATGCTGTCGATCTCGCCGCGGATCATGTTCACAACCTTCTGGAGCTTGAGATACTTCACATCGACGAACTCCTCATCGCCCTGAGCGACGGCGATGATGCGGTCGTTGAGCTGGAGAGAGCCTTCTTTGTCCGCGGGGCCGCCGACAACGATGCCCTGGATCTCCGCAGCCTCGTCCTTCATGCCGAGAAGGGCGCCGATGCCGACGAGCTTGTGCGTCATGTGCTGGTTGAAGGAGTCGCGCTCATCGGTGCTCATGTACTCGGTGTGCGGATCGTAGGCAGTGGCGAGCGAGGAGAGGAAGAAGTTTACCGTGTCCTCGTTGTCGTTCTCGTTGGTGATCTCGAGAAGCTTGTCGTAGTCCTTCGCCACGCGTTCCTCGGGCGTCATGTCCTTCTCGTCCTTCTCCTTCTTGGCGTCGGCGACTTCCTTCTTCGGCTCTTCTTTTTTGGCCTCAGGCTTCACCTCAGCAGTGGTGTCCTTGGCCTCGGCCTTCTTCTTGGCGGCCTTCTCGGCCTTCTTCTTGTCCTCACGGGCGCGGGCCTCATCGGCGATGCGTTCTTGAAGCAGGTTTTCCTCGATGATGTCGAGCCACATCTTGTCAGCGGCGGCCTTGTCCTTCGGCCAGGGCATCTTGTCACGCTTGAGGTCGATGGTGCGGTTGGAGTCGAAGGTGAACTTTTTGCTCTTCAGCGTGGATTTGACGAAGTCCACACGCTCCTTCACACGCTGCTTGTAAACGTCGTAGATCTCGATGGCGGGGCTGATGTTCCGCATGAGGATGTGATCATCGAGCGTGGTGTCATACTTCTCGCGGAAACCGTCCACATCTTCCTGGGTGAAGTATTGGTGACGGAAGTCGAGCATGTCGAGGAAGTTGCCCAGCATGGTCTTCGACATCTCATCGTCGAAATCGCGGTGCGAGTAGTGGTGGTTCTGCAGCATGTAGGCCACGTGCATGGCCACCTGGCCGAAGTTCATGTCCGCAGCGCGGACGGAGGGTGCGGCCGGGGTGAGCAGCGCAAGGGCGGCGGAGGCCGCCACAAAAAGGGACGAGGGTTTCACGATCATACTTCCTGGGGTTTAACGAGCCGCGGGTTCGGTTTTGCGCGGAATTCTGTCTTTTCCGTCTTGAATTGTCCACCGGTTTCCCGCATTTCGCAGGCCATGGCAGATGTGAAGATCGAAACCTACACCGGCGGAATCGCGGCGACGAATGGTCACCTTTTGAGGCTGCCCGGCGGCACCGTCCTCGTGGATGCACCCGAGGGCGTGGCGGACTGGCTGGACGCGGCCGGCGTGAAGGTGGACGCGCTGCTTTTGACCCACCAGCACTTCGACCACGTGCTCGACGCGGCGAAAGTGCGCTCGCGGCATGGCTGCAGCGTCTTTTCTTGGGCGGCCCACTCGGTGAATCTGACGCTGGAACGGCTTTTCGGGGCCGTGACAGGCACTTCGATGGCGGTGAAGCCTTTTGAGGTGGATGAGCTTCTCGAAGGCAAAAGCTCGGTGGAGGCCTGTGGGGTCAGTTGGAGGCTCTTTCATGTCCCAGGACATTCGCCGGACAGCGTGTGCTTCCTCTGGGAGGCGCAAAATCTGCTTTTTGGCGGCGATGTGCTCTTCCGCGACAGCATCGGACGCACCGATTTCCCCGGCGGATCGATGCGCCAGCTCGTGGAGGGCATTCAAACGAAGCTCCTGACGCTGCCGGATGACACGCTCGTCTATCCCGGCCACGGGCCGTATACCAGCATCGGGGTGGAGCGTCGGGAAAACGAATACCTGAGCTGAACCGCTCCTTATTTCTTCCCCCACATCTTCTTCTCCCAGGCCTTTTGCTTGCCTTTGGCCTCGCGGAGGAAAGGAGCGAGCGGGGCGAGATTGAGCAGGGCATGGTTGATCCAGCTCAGCGGCCATTTCAGCGGGCGCTCGAAGTCGATGAAGAGCACCACGCGGTAGCCATCCGTGTCATTCCAGACCTCGTGGTTCCAGGTATCGTCGAAAATCAGGCACCTGCCCTCCTGCCAGAGGCAGGTCTGGTTGGCGATGCGGATGCGCACCTGATCCCGCGGCTCTGGAACGAGCAGCCCAACATGCAGCCGCAGCACGCCGGCCCACGGGCCGCGATGCGAGGGGATGTGCTTCCGCGGGGAAAGGATCGAAAAGAAGGCCGTGGTCACGCCGGGAATCTTTTCCAGCATCTTCATGGTCTCCGGACACCTGCGGGCATTCTCACGGCAATCCATGCCCACCCCGCGCAGGAAGAAGGTCTTCCAATCGTTGTCACTCTGGATGAGCCCCACTTCCTTCACGATGTCCTGAAAGCTGGGCATCGAGTCACGGTATTGCATCACCTGATCCAGCTCCGCACGGACCTTCTGCCAGTCCGCCTCGACGGCATCCACCCACGGGAAATGGGCATTGCTGTAAACCGGCGGGTCGCCGTGGATCGAAAAACGGGCCACCAGATCCTCCACCCAGTCGGTGAGCTGGTCCGAAAGCCTGCCGAGCCAGCCGGTGGCAGGCTTCAGCTTGTGAGTGCGGTCATACGCATTGAGCGGGAGCCTGCCGAGGGCGTGATCAGACAGGGAAACAGCGGGCGAAGGGGCATCGGTCGCATGCATGGCTGAAGGCGAGGGAATCAGCACCAGATTTGCCTTTGAGTGACAGAATCGTCAACTCCCTGCCAACCCACGATCTCAAAACTTCACTGTCGCACCCAGGTTCACGCCGAGGCCGGGCTCGTTCGTGCCGCTGCCGTGGTAGCGATAGTTCTCGTTCAGGATGTTTTCGACACCGGCATTCAGGATGAGGTGATCGTTCACCTGCCAGCCGCCGCGGAGCGTGACCAGCCAGAAGCTCGGCGTGCCATTGGAGGGAATGCGATCCGTGTCCGCCAGATCGGAGGCATTCATCCGGGCGGCTTCGCCGTAGGTGAGACACACCAGCTCCGTCCACACCTTCTTGGAACTGCTCTGCCAGCGCACACCGCCGTAGCCCACGAGCGGCGCCACCTTACCCAGAGGCTCGCGGCGGGTGGCGGCGGAGTTCCCGATGAATTGATCCGCCTCGCCCTCCACCCAGGCCACATGGCCGAAGACACTCCAGTTGGGATTCATCTGCCAGTTCGCGGACAATTCCACACCCTGCATGTAGCCATCACCCGCGTTGGCCTTCGTCATCTCATTGCGGCCGCCCACCACCCGGCCGGTGGGGCGGCGCACGATCATCTCGTTGATCTGCGTGTAAAAGTAACCCAGGCTCGCGGTGATCGACTCCGTCTGCGCCTTCAGGCCGACCTCGAAGGTGTTGTAAAGCTCTGGATTCAAGCCGGTGGCCGGTGCCTCGCGGGTGGTGGTGCCGGAAAGGTCATCGCGGGACAAATCGGAAAGGTTTGGCGCACGGAAACTCTGCGACCAGCCGCCGAAAAGCTGAAAGCGGTCGTTCGAGTCGAGGTCCAGCATCAGGCGCAAATTCGCGGAGAGATTATCCCACTCGTCCGAAAAGCTCTGGCGGGCTCCGGTGACGGGGTTGGTGAATTTCCCCGCATCCGCCCGCACATGCGTGTAGCGGCCGCCGGCAATGACGTGAAACCGGTCCCCGAGGTCGATCTCGTCTTGAATAAAGATGCCCAGCAGGCTGTAGGTCGAGTCATCCGCCACGCCACCGGCGTTGGGATTCTCCGTCGCGTCCGTCTCCACCCAGTCGTGGTAGAAATCCACGCCATAGACCAGTTTCCCGATGGCCGTGCGGCTCTCGAATTGGAGATCCACGCCCAGCGTCGTGAGATCGACATCATTGAAGGACCTCGTGCCAGCGCCCGTCACGCGAAACTGCTCCTCGCCCTGGGTTTGCAAGGAAACCGTCAGGCTCGCCGCGTCGATCCAGCCGCCGAGATCCTTGCCTGCCAGTCGCAGGTAGGAAAGGCTGCGCTCTTGATCAAACAGACGCACCCGGTCCGTGCCGATGGTCGTGCCCTCGAAGGAGATGCCTTGGTTCGTGGAGTGCGTGCGCCAGGCATCATTCATGCGGCTTTGCTGATGCACCGCAGTGAGCAGCCAGTGGTCATCCAAGGCCACATCCAGCTTCACATCAAAAGCCCACTGGTCGTAGCCTGTGCGCGGCTGACGCGGCCCCTGGCCGGGCTTCACATCGCCAAACTGCCCGAAGGTGCCGCCCACATGCAGACCCCACTTTTGACCTTCCCCGATGCTCGCCTCCAAGTGCTCGATGTGACTGTGCTCCGCGCTGCTCCAGCGGTAGCTGGCCAGGCCATGCGTGAAAAAGCTGCCCGCCGCCTCGCCGCCAAAACCGGAACCCTTTGAAATCGCATTCACCGTGCCGCCGATGGCATCGCTGCCGTAAAGCACGCTGCCTTGGGAAGGAATCACCTCAATGCGCTCCATCGCGAAGGGATCGAGCAGCGCCCAGTATTGGTTCGGCCCCTCGCGGAAGGTGGAGTTGTTGTAGCGAATGCCGTCCACCAGCAGCAGGTTTCGGAAGCCGGTGAAGCCACGGATGAAGGGCGAGCCCTGGCCGTTCGAGGTCTTTTGGATCGCCACGCCCGGCGTCTCGCGCAGAGCTTCCGGGAAGGTTCGGGGCTGGCGCTCCTCCACCTTCTTCGCGTCGAGCGTCTTCACGAGGGACGGCAGCTTTTTGACCTCGTTTTCGGAACGAGTGGCCGTGACGACGACCTCCGGCAGCGGATCAGCGGCGGTGACAGCGGTGGCAAAGATGAAAAACAAAATGGAGCGCATCGGAAACCTCATCAAAGCCACTCCAAAGCCTTCCGTCACCTCCGGCGAGGCCTAAACCGGCCCGCCGACCAAAAATCATCCCTCGCCGCGTATCCGCTGCTCACTTTTTGACCATCCCAGACATGCCCTGGTGGATGAAAAGCATTTCCAAACTGTGTCCCGCCTTCCAGAATCAGGATTCAGGAATCTTAAATCATGAATTTAACCCTCTTTATCCCGTGCTTCGTCGATCTCATCAGCCCGCAGGCCGGGATCAGCATCGTGAACATCCTCGAGGGCCTGGGGCATCAGATCGACTACCCCGATGAACTCGGCTGCTGCGGCCAGCCGCCCTTCAACGCCGGTTATTGGGACGAGGCCCGCGAGGCCGCACGTCCCGTGCTGAAGCGTCTCCGCGACAGCGAGGCCGTCGTCATCGCCTCCGGCTCCTGCGGGGCCATGTTGAAGGTCTTCTACAAAGAGCTCTTCCACGGCCAGCCCGAAGAAGCCGAGGCCGCGGCGCTCTCCGCGAAGTGCTGGGAGTTCACCGACTTCCTTGTGAACAAACTCGGCGTCACCGATCTCGGCGCGTCCTTCCCGCACAAGGTCACCTACCACGACGGCTGCCACGGCCTGCGCGAGCTGAACCTCAAAAAGCCCGCCCGCCAGCTCCTCGAAAAAGTGCGCGGCCTCGAACTCGTCGAGATGAAGGAAGCGGAGACGTGCTGCGGCTTCGGCGGCACTTTCTCCACGAAATTCCCCATGATCTCCACCGCCATGGGCGAAGTGAAATGCGCCTCCGCCCGCGACACCACCGCCGAATACATGGTCAGCGCCGACTCAAGCTGCCTCATGCACCTTCAAGGCCTGCTCACCGCGCAAAAGCAGCCGCTGAAGACGATTCATATCGCCGAGGTGCTCACGGCCCGCTGACGCGGGAATGAGGAATGCAGAAGGACGAATGTGCGTGGAGGCTGAAAGCCTCAGGGGATCCAGCCCTGGGTTGAAGTGGCGCAGCCACGCAAACCCAGGGTTTGCCAGCAGCCAAGCGTGCGCTCTGAAAGAGCGCTGGAACACCTGCGGACCTTCTCCCGCACTCTTTCAGAGTGCGGGTGTCATGCTTGCCGCAACCCAGGCTCTACGAGCCGGGGCTGGACTCCCAAGGGCCTTTCAGGCCCACCGGATAAGTGACAATCGTTTTGAGAAACGATCTACTTCTTCATCCACTCGCTGATCGGCGTGTGCGTGTGGGCGGGAGCGGCAGGGCCTGTGGTGAAGGTGATGCAAAGGCTCACGTTGCCTTTGGCGGCTGGGACGGTGGCTTTGAGCGTTTTGATATTCTCGCCTTCGAAATCAGGCGTCGCCGTGCCTAGCTTGCGTCCGTTTTGCGGGTCCGTGGGAGGTGGAGGCTCCTCGGCGCTGAAGGTTGCCCCTTTCGGCGAGACGATGGTGGCGATGAGTTGCCTGTCTCCCTGCTTCAAAGTGGCCGTGGCACCATCCACCGCGATTTCGACGGACTGGGTTTGCATGCTCCACACGAGCGGCTGCGTGCTTTTGACGGCGATATCATCCTGAATGACGAGGTAGGGTGATGCGCCACGGCGGACCATGATGCCGCGAAGGGCCTTGTCGGCACTTTTGTCGTAGGCCTTGCTCATGTCGATGATCGCAAAACCTGCCTCGGGTCGGGATTGGGAGGCGATCACACCCGCACGCGCATCGAGATCCTGATTCGCGCCGCCAAACGTGAGCGTGTTCTGACCTCGGGTGCCTTCGAGGAAATGCTGGAAGCGCTGCGTGCGATCATCGCCGAGGCCGTTCTCCACGCCCAGCTCCAGTCCCCAGCGCACGCCGGCAGCATCGAGCACGAAGGTGCCGATATCGAGCTGAGCCTGCGGGTCACGATTGTCACCGCCTTTGGCCGCGATGTAGAGCGCGTCACCATCCCAGCCGCTGCGCACGGTGGCGGCCAGACCACCGGCCGTGACAAAGTCGAACGACTCCGCCGTGCCATCACGCGCCGCGTGAGGAGTGAAATACAGATAATGGCCCACTTCGCAGAGGTGAGCCGAGTCCACAGGCATCTTGTCACGTGCCGTGAAGACCGGAAGGCCCGGATTGCCATGCAGCCCGGCGAGCCACGTCGTGATCCACGGGCGGAGGCTGCCACCCGTCGCGCTCGCGTGGAAATGGAAAGGCTGGCCGGTGGGGCCGTAAAGGTGCAGGCGGGCAAGACCGAACTGCGGCACGCCTTCGACAATGCTCAGGCCAAAGTCCTTGCCCGATGCGCTGCGCAGCGACTGGATCACCATCGCGGCGTAGTCCATCACCGTGTCACCCGCCATCAAGCCATCCGACCACACGCCGGAAGGCGCAAAGCGCAGCATGCCTTCACCAAAGACCTTCGCTGCGGCGCTGGCGGTGGCTTTCGCCATGCCGGGCTCTTCATCGGCGAAGCCCATCGCATTCAGCAGCAGCGCGGAGGCGATTTGCATCTGTTCGAGACTCACCGGTGCCTTCTCTTTCGTCTCGGGAGCGGGTGCATCAGGCGATTTCGGTGCGGTGGCAAAGGCCGTCGCGGGCACGGGCTTGCCCTCGATGTGGGCGATCAATGCCTCCACGCCCTTTTGGCGGAGGAAGACGCGAATGTCCGCCGCCTGCTTCGCATTGAAGCCATCGCGAAACCAGTCATAGCCCAGCGTCACCGCGATCACCATGTCAGCCACCGACGAGGGCTCGGCGGGATGCCAGTCACGGAAGTTCGTCTTGTCGCACAGCAGGATGACTTCACGCACCGCACGTTCCTTCCACTTCAAATCGCCATCGCCAAAGTGCAGCGCCGCCAGCAAGGCCATGCGATAGATCGCGCGGGAGCCTTCGCTCTCGCCACCTCCCTCACCGTTGATGCGGTTCAGCTCAGGATCATTGAGCAAATCCTCGCCGGAGGCCTTCAGCGTGTTCATGAGCGCCATCAGCGCGGGCGTGCTGGCGATTTGATTCTTGATCGCAGTCCATCCAGCCGCGTTTTGAATCAAACGAGGCCGCGTTTTCGCGATGCCGTTGAGATAATCGCTCGCCGCCGGCGCTTTGAACTTGGCGGCAGGCAGCACGACGACCTGCGGACGCGGCGGCGCGGCCTTCGCCGGAGCTTCCGCAGGCGCGGCGGCCTGCATCGCCGCGTAACGCGTCCGCGCATACTCCATGTCCGGCGGGCTCAGGCTGGCGATCGGCACATCAAACTCCTTCCCATCCTTCATTTTGATCTTCACGCTGCGTGTCACCGCATCCACGGAGACCAGCGTGGCCTCGATGACCTTGCCGGCTGTGTTTGTCCACGCGCGATACTCCTCCGCCAGTTGTGCAAATGCCGTGCCGACGATCAAGAAGGCGGCAAGGAGACAGGCGGAAGGTTGGCAAAGCTTCATGGCAGAGATCGAAAAGCGATGCGCAAAGGCACCAATCCCACCCGCATGGTCAAGAGCTTATCTGCGGCCCGAGGAGTAAAACGGAGATGAAGTAGAGGAATGCTGCCCGCGGACGCGGGAATGAGGAAATCCGAATGATGAATGCAGAATACTCGGCATTGAGTTCGTCATTCCTCATTCTGATTTCGTCATTTCCCACCGATGTCCGCAAAAACCACCTTCCTCCACGAAGCCACCCGCCTCACGAACGACCTCGTGCATCGCGAGCGCATCCACACCGGCATGTGGAAGTATTATGATGCCCGCACCCGCTCGCAGGGCAATTTCCAAGACTGGCAGCAGGCCCGCATCCTCGCCTCGCAGACAAAAAAAGGGGCCATCAGCCGTCTGCATGAGCATTTGGTCGAGTTTGAGCAAAAAGCCACCGCACGCGGCACCGTCGTGCATTGGGCCAAGGACAGCGAGGAGGCGCGGAAGATCATTTTCAGCATCCTCGAGCGCCGCGAGGTGAAACGCATCATCAAGAGCAAGGTGATGACCTCCGAGGAGATCCACCTCAACGACCATCTGGAGAAAGCCGGCTACCACGTCCTCGAAAACGACCTCGGCGAATACATTCAGCAACTCCGCAACGAGCCGCCGTATCACTTTGTGGCCCCGTGCATGCACCTCAGCATGAAGGAGATCAGTGATCTCTTTGAGGAGAAGCTCAAAACGGCACCCACCGATGATCCCGAGGAGCTCACCATGATCGCCCGGCGCTTCCTGCGACAAACGTATCTCACCGCCGACGCTGGCATCACCGGGGCGAATTTCCTCATCGCCGAGACCGGCATGATCTCCATCACCGAAAACGAAGGCAACGCCCGCCTCACCGGCGCTTTGCCGAAGACGATGATCTCGCTCGTCGGCATCGAAAAAGTGCTGCCGAAGATGAGCGATCTCGCGCTCTTCCTTCCGATGCTCGCCACCGCAGGCACCGGGCAGCCCATCACCTGCTACAACACCGCCTACGCCGGTCCGCGACAGCCCGGCGAGATCGACGGCCCCGAGGAATGGCACATCGTCCTGCTCGACAACCACCGCACCGCCCTCCTCGCCGATCCCGAGCAGCGCGATGCCCTTCACTGCATCCGCTGCGGCGCATGTTTGAACGTGTGCCCCATCTTCAAAAACATCGGCGGCATCAGCTACGGCACGACTTATCAAGGCCCTATCGGCAGCGTCATCACGCCGCATCTGCGCGGCTTGCAGGATTGGAAGCACCTCAGCGGCTCCAGCAGCCTCTGCGGAGCCTGCACCGCCACCTGCCCCGTCAAAATCGACCTCCATCACCACCTCCTGCAAAACCGCCGCAATGCCGTGCGCGAGAAACCTGACGCGATGGAAGGCCTCGCCTGGCGTCTTTTCGCCAAAAGCATCAACCAGCCCGTCGTGTATCAACTCGGCACGAAACTCGCGAAACTCGCCCAGCCCTTCCACCGCCTCATTTCCGCCACGCCACTCGATCCGATGCGCGCGTGGACCAAAACGCGCCACGCCCCCGCGATGGCCCCGCAGAGCTTCAAAGATTGGTGGCGTGCGAGAAACACCGGAGCGCGGACGCCCTCGTCCGCTCCCCAACCCGGAGTGCGGACGCCCCCGTCCGCCAAAACCAAAACCCATCTCCACAAAGCGGCCGAGGGCGTCCGCGCTCCACTCCAAAGCCGCGAACTCATCCTCGCCCGCATCGAAGAAGCCCTCTCCGATACCCACCCGCAGCCCTTCGAGGCCACCGCCGCTCAAAAACGAGCCGTCCTGCCCGCCGTGCACGATCTGGTGCCTCAATTCGCCGCCACCGCCGAATTCCTCCGCGCTGAATTCCACGCCTGCGCCGATGAAGCCGCCGCGAGAGCCAAACTCGCCGAACTCGCCGCCAAACACGGCTGGAAAAGAGTCGCCACGCATCGCGGCCTGCTCACCGATGCCCTCGTTCGTAGTTCGGGCTTCAGCCCGTTCTTGGACGCCACCGACGGCTACGACCGCTTCGAACTCGAAGCCTGCGACGCCGGCATCACCGAGTGCGATGCCCTCATCGCGCAAACCGGCAGCGTCTTCCTCACCGCCCGCAGCGGCGGCGGCCGTGCCCTCAGCGTCCTGCCTGAGCACCACGTCGTCCTCGCCCGCCGCGACCAGCTTCTGCCCGATCTCCCCGCCGGTTACGAACTCATCCAGCAGCGCTACGGCTCCGCCTGGCCCAGCCTCACCACCCTCATCACCGGCCCCAGCCGCACCGGCGACATCGAACGCATCATCATTCTAGGAGCACATGGGCCAAAAAAGCTCACGATCATTCTTTGGTGATGGGAGCGTGATCGTCACGCCAAAATCCCCGTCGCCACCTCACCGCCGACGTTTGTGAGGCGAAAATTTCGGCCGCCGTGGTTGTAGGTGAGCTTTGTGTGATCGAGACCGAGCAGGTGCAGGATCGTGGCGTGCCAGTCGTGGATGTGCAGGCGGTTCTCGACGGCGCGATAGCCGATCTCATCGGTCGAGCCGTAGCGCAAGCCGCCTTTCACACCGCCGCCGACCATCCAGATCGTGTAGCCTTTGTTGTTGTGATCGCGTCCGTCGCCGCTTTGCGCATAGGGCGTGCGGCCAAACTCACCTGCCCACACGACGAGCGTGTCTTTGAGCATGCCGCGTGCTTTCAGATCGCTCAAAAGCGCCGCGATGGGCTGGTCGGTGGCCGCGCAGCAGGTCGCGAGTTGCTCGCGCAGCCGGTTGTGATGATCCCACTGCACCGGCGAGGCGATTTCGATGAATCGCACGCCCGCTTCTGCCAATCGCCGCGCCAGCAGGCACTGCCGCGCGAACTGATCCTTTCCCTGCCCGATGCCGTAGAGTTTCAGCGTCGCTTCCGACTCGCCGCGCATGTCGAGCACCTCCGGCACCTCGCTCTGCATGCGAAACGCCAGCTCAAAGGACTGGATCATGCCCTCGATTTCCGGATGCACACCATCACGCTCCATTTTTCGCTCATTGAGGCCACGGATGAGATCAATCTGCGCCCGCTGGAGGTCACGCGGCACGTTCTTGTTCTCGATGTTCTTCATCGGCGGCCCGGGCGCGGTGTCTTTCTTCAAAAGCGCCGCGTAAAGATCCGGAAGCTGCGATCCGCCGATCTTCGTGCCCTGACAAATCGCCGGCAAAAAGGAGCTGCCGTAGTTCTGAGCGCCGCCGTTGTCCGCCGGCGGGTTCAGCGTGATGAATCCTGGCAGATTGTCATTCTCCGTTCCGAGTCCGTAAAGCGTCCATGCACCCACCGAAGGCCGAACAAACTGAAAACTACCCGTGTGCATCTGCACGAACGCCTGTGCATGATTCGGCAGGTCCGTGTGTGCCGAGTTGATGATGCACAAGTCATCCGCGTGCTTCGCGAGGTGCGGATAGAGCGTGGTGATCCATTGACCGGATTGACCATGTTGACGCATCTCATGCACGGGGGCGTAGAGCTTAGCTCCGGCGGAATCGCGGCCCAGCGTGGCCGTCTTGCCATCGCGCTTCGCCAACTCCGGCTTATAGTCGAAAAGATCCACATGAGAGGGCCCGCCGCGCATCGTGAGAAAAATGACGCGCTTCGCCCGCGGCGCGAAATGCGCCGATTTCGCCCCCAATCCGCCTTTCGCCTGCGCGAGTGCCGAAAACGCCAGCCAGCCGATGCCGGAGGAGGTGGTTTGGAGAAATTGGCGGCGTGTGTTCATGAGGTCACGGTGTTACGACGCGGAAGAACCTCCGCGGGAATGTGATCGGGGACTGCGCGATGTGAAACGCGAGCGCTCCGGTCATCGCGTCCGCAGTGACAGTTTGTACGGTGGACCAGGCGACGAGGTCGGTGGAGGCTTCCAAGCGGTAGGCGGTGCTGGGTGTGCCGGTGGCGCTCATGTCAAAGACGGTCATGCCTGCCTCCGCGCCGCTGCCTGCGCTGACGCTAAAGCTGAGGATGGTGGCCACGGTGCTCGTGACGGGCGCGGTGAGCACCACATCATTCCCATCGCCACCCACATAGCTGATGGTGAAAATCTCGCCGGTGCCCGCCGTCACCGTCGCACCTTCGGCGAGGCCGGTGAAGGTGCCGCTCACGGCTCCGGGGCTGGTCTTGTCGATGAGAGTGATCGTCGCGCCGGAGGTGATCGTCGTTCCAGCCTCAATGTCGAATGCAAGGATGCCACCGACCGTGACGCTACCACCCGCCGTGATCATGGCGTAGGCGCTGTCAAAGGAGACGGCATTGAAGAACAATTCACTGCTCATGCCGCTCGCGAGTGTGACATTGCCACCAATCGTGAGGCCGATGTCGGGATCGTTGTAGTAGCGCGATGTGGCAGCGGTGGCGAAGCTGCCCGTGATGCTGCCGATGCCGTAGAACTCGCCTGGCGCGGAGGCGGAACCAGTCAGCGTGCCGTTGATCTCCATGTAGCCCGTTGGCGAGGTGCTGAAAACGAGGCCGCTCGCACCCAGGTCCAATTCCGCACCCGAGTTGATGTAGGCATACGCACCGCCGCTGAAGGAGGTGCCACTGACGATCTCCAGTGTGCCGCCATTGATGTAAACATCTCCGGTGGCATTCACCCCACCTGCGAACCTGGCAGTCACCGTGTCATAGGTGCCAAAGTCGAGATTGCCAGAGATGGCCCCGTTGATGTGCAGAGTGCCGTTGCCAAAGAAATCGAGACCGCCCTGCAACGGCCCGGTGAAGGTAATCGCGCCCTGCATGGCGGCCTCCACGGAGGCCGGCCCGTCATACACGGAGATGCCCATGTAAGGCGTCGTGTCGGTGGTGTCGAGGCTGATGGGATTGATCCAGTTCACGGTGTGTGTGGCGCTGGGGCAGCCAAAAACGAGATCGCCTTCATTCGTGCTGGTGCCATTGATGAGGAAGAGGCTGCTGCCAAACGTCAGCGTGGCACCCGCGCCGCCAAAATTAACCGTGCGATCCGCCCCATATGCCGCAAAGCCCGCACCAGAACTCGTGGGCATCTGGATTTCTCCCGCGCCAGTGCCGAGAGGCCGCGTCATGTCACTGGTGAGCTCCCACACCCAGTAGCGGTCCATCAAGATATTACCGCTTGGGATGGCGAAGCCGCTGCGCGTGGAAAGCACACCGAGGCTGCCGGTGAGCTTGCCTGTTGTCACCGTGCCGAACGCATTCGAGTAAGTGCCGATCATCATCGCGCCGGAGCCGCCGCCGCCATTGGTGAGAATGATCTGCCCGGCACCGATGAAGCCGATGTCGTTGTTGTTCAATGTCACCGGTCCGCTGATCTCAAAGCCCACATCTGTCGTGCTCGCGCGCAACGTGCTGTCGTTGGTAAAAGTCAGCCCGCGCGTCGTCGTCACGTCTGCCTCGGCTTCCAGCACGCCGCCGTTCATGGTGATCGTTGTGTGCGTGCCCAGCGCATTGATGTCGCTAAAGGCGAGGCGACCGGAGCTCACGGTCACAGGACCGTCGAAGGTGTTTGCCTGCGTGAGCCGCGTGGTGCCAAAGCCCGTCTTCGTAATGCCAAAACTGCCTGCGCCATCATTGATCACGCCGCTCACGATCATGAGAGCAGTGTCGTTTTCGTCCACCTCGCCATTCGTGACATCGAGGGTCAAATCACTGCCCAGCGTGATCGCTCCACTGAAGGTCGCGCTCGTATCTATCGCGCCTTCGTAAAGCAGCACGTTCGTGCCTGCGCCGCTGGTGCTGATGTCCTGGGTCATCACCGCAGAGGCAGTGCTGATGCCGAGCACGGCGGTGTTGCCAATGGCTGCCGTGAGTGAAAGCGGCAGCGTGCCGAACGAACCCGGTGCCGCGCCGAGGACGGCGCCCTGGGCGACGACGAGGCCGCTGCTGAAGGTGTTGCTCGTGTGCGCGAGCACCAGGCCGCTGCTGCCCGTTTTGATGATCCCGCCATTGATGATCGCCGTCTCGATGGTCGCCGTCGGGCTGGCATCGGTGGGCGCGGCCGTATTGTTCACGGTGATCGTCCGCACCGCGCCACCGAGATCGAGCGTGCCACCGGTGGCGGGTGTGAACTTGGCACCGGTGCTCGTGATGATCATGTTCCGCTCATAGGCGCTGCTGCCGTTTTCAAACGTGAGATTGCCTCCGAGCACCATCGTGCCCGTCGCCCCCACACGCAGCGCGGCCTGGGTGCCGCCGAGTGTGAGATTGTCAAAGGTCGTGGTGAAGTTGTTCAGCTCCAGTGAGGCGGCGGCAGTGCCATTGCCCACGATGATCGGCGTGGAGCTGGCGAACTGCGCGGCCTGCACCAGCCTCACCGTCGCAGTGTTGGTATTGAGGATGCTCAGCCCGCCGCTGCCGATGGCGAAACCGCTCGACTTGTTCAGCTCCAGCGTGCCGGCCGTCACCGTCGTGAGGCCATCGTAAGTGTTGCCCGCGCCGCTGAGACGCAACAGGCCGACGCCCGCTTTGGTCAAACCCACGCCGGCATTGCCGCTGATCACGCCGTTGACTTCCATATCGATGGCCGCCTGCGAGCTGTCATCCAGCGTGAAGGTGCGTGTGGCAGCGCCGAGGTTCAGCGGCCCGTTGATCGTCGCCTGACCTTGCTCGGTCACGCCGGAGCCGTTTTCATCATAGGTCACATTGCCGGTGAGCGTCAGGGAGCCGCCGTTCACATTCAGCGTGGAGGTGGACTGCGCCGCGCCGAGGCCCATGCCGATGCCGCTGGCCGTCACCGTGAGCCCATTCATGTCCAGCACGCCTTCATGCACATTCAACGCACCAGTCCAGCCGTGGCTGGTGCCCAGCGTCAGCGTGCCCGCGCCCACTTTGAGCAAGCTCGACGCACCCGTGCCCTGCGTCACCGCGCCCTGGATCACCACATTGCCGCTGCCACCGAGATCCAGCGTCTGCGCATTCGTGTTCGTCGAGGTAATCGAGCCGATGCGCAGCTCGCCCGGCGCATCATTGACCAATCGACCGCCCGAAGACGACAGTGTCGTGACGCTCAATCCATAGCCGTGATCGCCCTGCACCGTGAAGTCGCCGAGGTCGCTGGTGTAAGTGATCGAAGGCAACGTGTGCCGTCCGTTTGTCGTCACACCAGATGGTGAACGGTCAACGAACAACACCGCCGTGCCGCTCGTGACCGTGCGCGTCATTGGATGCGCGAAGCTCGTGTCCGCATCGATCATCATCTCAAAGCGTGCATCCGTGCCCATCGCGATGCCGCCCGTCGCGCTCACGCCGGTGACATGCTGTGTGCGTAGCGTGCCGGAGGTGATCGTGGTCAAAGACGATCCGCGCGAGCTGCCGTCAACTGCCGGTCCCAGCAAGAGGGAGCCCGCGCCAGTCTTGTTGATCGCGCCTGTGCCGAGCCAGCTCGAGGTGAGCGTGAGATCAATCCCGGTGCCCACCTGCAACTCCGCTGTGCCCGTGTGTGCGAAGGTGAAGGTGCGCGCGGTGGTGAAGCTGCTGTCAGGACGGAAATCAGGACCGCTGCCACTGAAGGTGATGCCATTCGCCGCATTCCCGAGCGCGGCGTCACTGCTCACGGCGAGCATCGCGGCATCGATGATGACGCTGTCAGCGGCACCGCTGCCAAAGGTATTGCCCACGTTTTGCAGCACCACGGTGCCACCATTCCCCGCTGTCACATCGAAGGCACCGCCGATCGCTCCGGCAAAGACGGCCTCACGCGCCGCATTCGGGATCGTCGTGTTGCTTTGCAGCTCCACATCGCCCGCGAGCGTGATCGTGCCATTGAACGTGGCATCGCCATCGCCGCTGCTGTCACGCCCGAGCACGCCGCCGTTCACGGTGATGTTATTCGTCAGATTGATGCCTGTGGTCAGCAGCAGCGTGCCCAGCGTCACGCCATCGCCCACCGTGATCGCACCACTGCCAGCGCCCGAGTTGTGTTTGATGAGCACGGTGCCCGCGTTCACATCGAGGCCGCCCGTCGTCGTCGAGTCGCCCACGAGTTCCAGCGTGCCGGTGCCAGCTTTGGTGATCTTGAAGGAGCCCCCGCTCTCACGCACACCGGCCACGAGACCGTTCGGATCCACCGAAGTGCGCACGGTCACGCCGCTGCTCACATTGAAGGTGGTGCTGCTCTCCAGCAGCAGCGGTCCCATCGTGAGCGAGTAGGAATTCGCGTTGGCAAAGGTGATCACTGGCGCATTGCGAAGCGTGAGCGGCCCGATGTTCAGCGCGAGAGCGAAGCCGCTGCCCGCATTGCCCACCGTGATCGTCGGCGCACCGCCATCCAGCACGATGCCAGTGCCGTTGGTGGTGAACGTGTTCGCCGTGTTGCTCTTCAGCGAGAGATTGCCGCCATTCAGCTGCAAAGGCACGCCGCTCACCGCCGTTAGGCTTTGCAGCTCCAGCGTGCCGCTGTTCATCGTGATCGACGACGGGCCGCTGAGCGTCACGCCCGAGGGCACCACCAGCTTCGCCGCCGCGCTGACGTTTTCATTCTCGATCAGCACCGCACCGCTGCCGAGCGCACCATTCACCGTCGCGTTGATCGTGCCGCCCTTCACACTCGTGCCGCCGGTGTGAGCGGCTGCGGCGGTGAGATTCACCGTGTGCGTGCTGCTGGCTCCGCCAAAGGTCAGCGTGCTCGTCGCGCTCTCGGCGATGGCTCCCAGCGTGAGCGTGGTCGTCTTTCCGCTGGTGCCTTGGATCGTCGCATTGCCCGCCAGCGTCGTGGTGCCCGTGACAGCCGCTTTGTAGGTGTTATTGGCCGACACACTCAGCACCGTGCCCGACGCGAGATTCAGCGAGGCGAGCGCAAAGGTCTTGTTTGAGTTCGAAGCCGTGCGTCGATCCACCTCCCAGGTCAGCGTGCCGCCCAAAGAGGGTGACAGGCCGCTGTCGAAAGTCTGCGCACCGCTCGTGCCGTCGCCATCCGCCAGCAGGCGCAATCCGCCATCCGTGATGCTCACCGAGGCCGCGCCGAACGGGCTCTGAGCGCTCGTCGGGGTGATGCTCGCACCCGCGCCGAGCGATGGATACAGCGCATCCACCAAGCCGCCGCCCGTTGCACTCATCTGCGAGCCCGCGATCAAATCCGTCGCTCCACCCGTGATGGCCAGATCACCCGCGCCGGTCTTTGTGATCGTCCGCGCCACACCACCGCCAAGGATCGAACCCGTGGTGAGCTTGCCATTGGCGGAGCCCACATCCACCACGTTGAAGGTCGGGTCGCCCGTGAGCGTCGCATTGCCCACCGTGACACCCGCCGTGCCGCTCGTGGCCAGCGATCCGGGCGTGACCGTGAGGATTTGCCCCGCCATTCCCAATGTGCCGAAGGTATGCGTCACGCCCGCGCCCGCCGAGGTGCGATCCGATACCAGCGAGGAGTCCGCACTGACGCTGAGATTCACCGGCCCGGTGAACGTTGTCGCCGTGTTGCTCCGGCCCGACAACGCGCCGCCGTTCAGCGTCGTGGTGCCCGTGTTCGTGCCGAGCGCACCAGCCACGGCGAGTTGCAGCGTGCCAGCGTCGAGCTCCCATGTTCCGGCGTAATTGCTCGCCAAATTCAGCCGCACCGCGCCCGTGCCATTCACTGTGATGACCGTATCCGAAGCACCGCCCGTGAGATCATTCGCCGCGTTGCCGATTGCCAGCACATCCGTGGAGGTCAGCGTGTTCAGCGTCACCGTCGTGGAGGCCGCATTGGAGATCGTGTGAATGCCATTGCTCACGGAGTTCGATGCCACGCCCTGCAGAACCGCGCCGCTGTTCAGCGTGATGGGGCGATCCAGCGAGATCGCGCCGATCTGCAGCGTGCCGCCGGAGTTCACCGTTGTCACACTGCCCGCAGCGCCCAGCGCACCCGTCGCATTCGCACGCAGGATGCCCGCGTTCACGTTGCTGCCACCCGCGAAGGTATTCGAGCCGCCGAGGATCAGCGTGCCATCGCCCAGCTTCGTCCAGGTGCCGGGAGCCGTCGTGTTTGTGCTGATCGTCGCGCTCAGGCCCGCGCCCACGGAGATGGAACTCGCGCTCGCCAGCGTGAGGCTCGTGCCGCCACTGAGCGTGTAGTTATCGAGAAAAGAGAGCGACTTCGCATTCTCCGTGCCCGCCAGCGTAATCGTCGCGCCGAGTCCTAGCGGCAGAATCACATCCTCCGCCGAAGTCGGCTCTAGGTTCGTGTCCCAGTTCGTCGCCGTGGACCACGCGTTCGTGCCTGCGCCAAAGTCCCAGATGGTAGCGGCCGGAAGATGGGCCGCCAGAGACAGCAGCGTGGCGAGTAGCAGAGACTTTGTTTTCATAAACCAAAGAGGGTGCGCCTATTCTTCACTTATTGGGCAGTGTCGGTTACACTTTTTGTCGAAACCCATCTCAGGATGGTATCAAAGCACGAAAGAAAAGGGAAGCCTCAAAACAGGCCGCCTCAGTCCGCAAAACGAAACTCCGCGCTGCACAGCAGCGACTGGCAAAAGGCCGTCAAACGCTGCGAATCGTCTCCGGGGGCAGTTTGGAGGAATTTTTCCGCCAGGGCCAAATCCTGCGCATCGGGCTCGCGGTGAAAGCACAGCTCAAAAGCCCGCGAAACGCGATTCGGAGCCGATTCGAGCCGTTTCGCAAGCGCAGCGGCCATTTCCTGCACAAACGGGCCATTCAGCAAATACAGCGCTTGGAGCGGCACGTTCGTCACATCGCGATTTCCGGTCACAAGGCTCGGATTGGCCACATCGAACTGCTCCAGCACATCCGGAAGATGATCGCGGATCACCGGCAGGTAAATCGAGCGGCGATGCGAGCCATCGAGGTCCTTTGGCAGCTTGTCGTTGAAGCCGATGAGCGACACGGATTGCCCATCCAGCTCCGCCACGAGTGATCCAGCGCGACGCGAAGTATCCAACAAACCCGCCACGGCGAGCATCGAGTCACGAATGACCTCCGCATCGAGTCGGCGAGAGTTGGCGTGAGAGAGCAGGCGGTTGTCTGGATCTTTGTAGAACGGGTTTTCCAACCCGTTGCCTGAACGAGTTGGAAAACTCGTTCTACACAGGCGCAGCGCGTTCTCGCGGAAGATGTCTTCCAAATCGCTCTGCGTCATGCCGGTGTCCTCGCAGGCTTCGCGGAGGCAGAGGAGGGATTCGATGCCAACAGTCGTGTATTGGCCGAAGATGGTCAGTTTATCGCCGGTGATCTCGGGATGAATCCAGGTGAAGCCATCGCCTTGCGTGATGCAGGAGCCGCGCAGTTCGCTGACCATGTAATCGCTGCCC
>JBKCXA010000002.1:0-10991 GCA_046316935.1 Prosthecobacter sp. | reverse complement strand
CGGATGCGCTGAACCGGACACCCCCGTAAAGTCGTCCCGCAGATCCTGACGGCCCGCCAGATACCGCGAAGGCTCGTACTCCCGTCCCGAGCCCTGCGGCACCAAATTCGGATTGTGCAGCCCAAGCGCCAAACTCATGCCGACGAAGCGCTTCGCCTGTTTCGTCTCCTTCACCGCCGCCAAGGCCGGCGTCATCGCCTTCAGCGAAGGGAGAAAAAGTCGCCGACCGGAGACCAAAGGCGGCGGGTGTGGTGCTCAGTGCGTGACTGGACGCTTCCGACGCATGCAGAAACCGATGCAGCCGATCAGAATCAAGAACACACGCGAAGGCTCTGGCACTGCGATGGCAACGCCAGGAGTGTTTTCGTAGTACCAGTCGTGGATGGTGGCACCGCCGAGATTATCGACGGTGATGCGCATCACGCCAAAGTAGCTAGGCCCGCCGACCGTGGGCTCGAATTCATATCCGATGTAGCCCTGTGTGCCGAGCTGGAACTGGTTGATCGCAGGCCCCGTGTGCGTTTCGCTGCCGTTGAAGCCGCTGTCCCCGATGGAGAACCGGGACAGAGCATTCACGACGGTTCCTTGGGCGAGATTGGCGGTTTGTTCGCCTCCTGCCACCACACTGCCGGTGACAACAGTGCGAATGAGCGGTCCGGTGCCGATGCCGCTGCCGCCAAAGAAGGCGACGATCCAAGGAGCGGTTTCATAATCGCCCGGGTAGCTATTGGTGCTGGCATTGGTGAACACATTCACATAAACCTCGCCGGAGCCGAAGGGGATGGAGACGTTTTGCAGGCCGCTGTAAACGACTGCGGCCGGTGCTGTGGTGCCAAGGAGCAGCAGGCAGAACGTGGAAAAGAGGAAGCGAATCATGGACGGTAGTGATTGAGCTTGAATGGAAATTGCTGATCCGGTGGTCATGGCTGGTTGACGATGACTTGGAAGAAGCGCGCGCGTCTGCCTTTGACGAACAGCGGATAGCCTACGCTCACCAACTGGATGCCGCCCTCGGTGTCCAGCACGGTGGGAGTGACCGTGGTGGTCTGCCAGGTGATCATATCCGCGCTGAAGCGGACGGTGTAGGTGATGCCCAGTGTCGCGTGATCGGCACGACGTGTGAATACCGCGCGATTGTCCACACCGTTGCTGCTGGGCTCAAAGTGCGCTGCGGGCTGGCCGGGAGCGGTGAGATTCGCCGAGGCAAAGCCACCGGTGAACGAGGCCGCTGCCGAGCCTGAACTGCCGGTGCCCGGATGGGTGCCAAAGGCGAACTCTTCGAGGTTGGTGTGTCCGTCTCCATCTGGATCATCACCGGGATCGGATTCAGCGGGAGGCAGACCGTTGGTGGCGGCCCAGTTGGAGATGCCGGTGTCATAGTTGGTCTGCTGCACGGTCTGGCGGGTGACGGTGACGGTGTAAGTCTTGGTGGTGGTGCCGTTGGCGGCGGTGACGAGCACCGTCAGCGTATTGGTGCCGACATTCAGGCTGAGCGGACTGCTTGATCCGCCGAGCGTGGCGTTGGCATCCGCTGCCGCCGCCGTGAAGGAGATGCTGGTGGTGGTGTTCGGCACGGTGACGCCGTATGCGGTTACATTCGACGAGAAGCTGGGGGCCAGCGTGCCCGCCCCGAGCGTGAAGCTGGCGAGGTTGGCGTTGTTGCTGGGCAGCACGGTGAAGGTCTGCTCGACATCCGGCGCGGGGTCAAAATTGGTATCCCCAGCCTGTGAGGCCCGAATAGTGACGGAACCCGCCCCGGTCAGGGTGATGGTGCCACCGCTGACGGTGGCCGGCCCGCTGACGACCGTGTAGCTGACGGTCAGACCGCTGGAGGCCGTGGCACCGAGGGCAAAGGGGGCGTCCCCATGAATGCGGATGCCCGGGTTTGTGAAGGTGATCGTCTGCGGCTGGGTCGTGACTGGCAGACGGGTGAAGACGCGGAAGATGGTGCCTGCGCCGCTGCTCCCTCCCTGTCCGGTCATGCCGTAAAGGTTCCCGTCCGGTCCCTCGACGAGAGCTCCCCTGGGGCCGCTGCCGGTGGTCCCGCCATCGAAGCTGTCGAGCACGCTGTGCACACCTGCGGGTGTGAGCCGGAAGATGGTGCCCAGATTATCAGTGCCGCCTTCCACGGTTAAGCCGTAGAAGTTGCCATCGCTGGCCAGGACCAGGCCATCCGTGCCCCATTTTCCATTGCTGCCAGTGAAGTTGACCATGGTGGTGATCACGCCGGCAGGTGTGACTTTGAAGACCGTGCCGAAGTTGCTGCTCCCCCCTGAGGAGGTCATGCCGTAAAAGCTTCCATCCGGTCCCTCAACCAAGCTGCCGGGCGGATACTGGCCGTTGCTGCCGTCAAACTCTGCCAGAGTGGTCAGGGTTCCCGAAGGCGTCATTTTAAAGACGATCCCTTGCCCATACGCCCCGCCGGAGCTCGTGACACCATAGAAGTTGCCGTCACTGCCCAGGATGAGCGAGCCATTGGGGTAGCCGCCGTTGCTTCCATTGAAGTTCACCAAAACCGTCAACACACCCTCGAGAGTCACTTTGAATATCGTGCCGCTGTAAGAGGAACCGCCGGAGTTGGTCATGCCGTAGAGGCTGCCATCAGGTCCCTGGATCAGATTTCCATTGGGATATCGACCGCTGCTGAAATCGAAGTCCACCAGCTTGGTCAGCACCCCGGCGGGTGTCAGTTTAAACACCACACCATTGCCGTAATTGCCACCCCAGCGGCTCATGCCGTAGAAGTTCCCGTCGTTGGCGAGGACCAAGCTTCCTTGCGGCTGGTTTCCATTCGAATAGTTGAAGCTGGCCAGTGTGGTGGTGACTCCGCCAGGGGTCACTTTGAACGCGGTGCCATAGCCAGAGTCGCCGCCTGATGTCGTGAGGCCATAGAAGTTCCCATCACTCCCCACGATGAGCCGGCCAGAGCCCGGTTGCGAGGGGCCGGGAGACGCCAGATGAGAGATCACATCGATGTCTCCCACACCCACTCCGGCAGCACTGAGCGGAATATCATAAGGAGCCTCATCGGTGTCGTTGTTCGCCACATGCAACGCCGCAGACTTGGTGCCTCCAGTTGTCGGCAAAAAGCGCAGCACAAAAGTGGTGCTGTCCGCGGGAGCCACCGAACTGGCTGGGGCGCTGAGAATGCTGAAACTCGCTGCATCGGCTCCATCGACCGTGACGGCCAGGCCGGTCAGGGCGGCTGTTCCTGTGTTCCGAATGGTGAATGTGAGATCGTTGCGTGAACCGACCACCGCGCTGCCGAGAGCGTAAATGTCACCATCCTCGATGGCAGTTGCCGACGGTGCCTCGATGCCAATCTCGGGCTCAGGGCCGCCGACGAGCCTGATGTCATACGGTGCTTCATCGGCGTCGTTGCTGGCGATGTGGAGCACGGCCTGCTTCGGACTGGTGCTGGAAGGGGTGAAGCGCACCGTGAAGCTGCTGCTGCCCGCAGGGCCGGGCAGCGTGGCTGCGGGTGTGGTGACGAGGCTGAATTCACCCGCGTCAGGGCCATCAATGCTTGCCGCGATACCGGTGAGATCCTGGGCACCGGTGTTTCGAATCGTGAAGGCCAGATCAGCGCTCGAACCGACAGGAACGACTCCAAACACGCGTGCCCCGCCATCTGGCACCTGCATGGGTGATGGCTGCTCCACGGCAATGTCGGCAGGCAGGGGACCTGTGCCGATATGAACAGAGAAAATGGTGCCCATGCCATTCTGTCCACCATTCCTCGTCATGCCATAAAGGACGCCATCATAGCCTTGTACGAGGCTTCCGAATGGATAGGCACCCTCCGGGCTGTCATTGAAGGAGTCGAGGACCGTGAACACTCCGGCCTGGGTCAGCCGGAAAACGGTGCCGCTGCCCTGTGCGCCGCCGCCGCCCGTCAGTCCATAAAAGTTTCCATCGCTCGCCAGGGTGAGTCCACGGTAAGGATTCGTGCCCGTGGTATTGTTGCACTGGACCAACGTCGTCAGAACACCAGAGGGAGACAGTTTGAAGATCACACCGGCGTAGCTCGGACCTCCGCCCGGGGTCACACCATAGAAGCTGCCATCACTCCCCTGCACGAGACTTCCATACGGATTGCTGCCGTTGGTGCCATTGAACGAGACCAGCGTGGTCAACCGTCCTGCGGGAGTCATTTTGAAGATCGTGCCGCTGCTGCTGACACCTCCATATTGGGTCATCCCGTAAAAATTACCGTCGGTGCCCTCGATCAAGTTGCCACTTGGCGATGCACCGGTGGAGCTGCTCTGAAAATGGACCAGGGTGGTCAAACTACCCGCCAAGGTGATCTTGAAGATGGTTCCGCTGCCATTGGTTCCGCCTGAACTCGTCATGCCGTAAAGATCGCCGTCTCGTCCCTGAATCAGACTGCCATAGGGGTAGGAGCCATTTGTGCCGTCGAAGTGAATCAAGGTGGTCAGCACACCGGCGGGAGTCATTTTGAAGAGGGTGCCAGTGTCATTGTTGCCGCCCTGGCTTGTCATGCCGTAGAAATCACCGTCACTGGCCAGTAACAGGCCGCCTTGAGGATACGCACCGTTGGAATTGTTAAAATCAACCAAGGTAGTGATGGTGCCATCAAGGCTGACTCGGAAGGCCGTGCCGTAACCATAGCCCCCAGCCCCACCACTTGAGGTCAGACCATAAAGGTTGCCGTCATGGCCGAGAGTGAGTGAGTTGTAATAGGGGGCGTTGGGTGCGCTCCCGGTGCCAAAGCTCGCGAAGGCATAAACGTCCCCAAGGGCGATGCCAGTCGCCTGCAGCTTGATATCGAAGGGACTTTCATCCACGTCGTTGTTGGCGAGGTGCAGCGTGGCTTTTTTCAGCCCGCCATTGCCCGGGGCGAAGCGCACCGTGAACGTCGTGCTTCCGGAAACACCGACCGGGGCGGTGGGCGCGGTGGTCACGCTGAAGTCGGAGGCATTTTGTCCATCGATCGTGATCCCCAGCCCGGTCAGCGGAGCCGCTCCGGTATTGGAAACGGTGAAGGTCAGGTCACTGGTCGAACCGACCAGGGTGGCCGGGAAGGTCTTGGTGGTGCGGCCATCCGCCAGTGGAGTGCCCGCAGGCTGCTCCACACCGATTTCTGGCTCCGGGCCGCCGATGAGGGTGATGTCATAGGGGCTTTCGTCCGCGTCATTGCTGGAAATGTGAAGCACGGCCGCCTTCGGACCCGTTCCCGTCGGAGAGAACGTGACAGTCAGTGCGGTGCTGCCCCCTGGGCTGGCCACCGTGGCAGCGGGCGTGCTGGTGAGGGCAAACTCGGCCGCGTCGAGACCATCAATGCTGGCTGAGACGCCGGTCAGATCCTGACCACCGAGATTGCGAATGGTGAAAACGAGGTTGCTGCTCGATCCTGCGGCCACCGTCCCGAAGGCCCTGGTGCCGCCATCTGCCACCGGAGCACCATTAGTCTCCACCCCGATCTCCGCGGGCAGTTGTCCCTCACCGATCGGCACGAAAAAGATGGTGCCTGAATAATTCGGGCCACCACTGGAGGTCATGCCATAAAGCAGTCCGTCGAGCCCCTGCACGAGGGTGCCTTGTGGATTGCTGCCATCCGTGTTGCTTACAAAGGTGTCCAAGACCGTGAACGTGCCCGCCGATGTGATGCGGAACAAGGTTCCTCCGGTCGTGACCCCATAAAAGTGCCCGTTGCTGGCCTGCACCAGGCTGCCGTAGGGACTTCCCATCGAATTAGTGAAACTCGCCAGCGTTGTCACGACCCCATCGGAGGTCATTCGGAAAGCGGTGCCGTAACCGTTGGTTCCACCAGATCGGGTCAGTCCGTAAAAATCGCCATCGCTGCCCTGGATGAGGCTGCCATAAGGGTTGCCATTGTTGTAGTTCAGATTCGCCAGCATTGTGAACTGACCGGTGGAAGTCACTTTGAAAATGCTGCCGTAACCACCGGAGCCTCCCTGGTTCGTCATGCCATAGAAGTCGCCATCCGATCCTTGGATCAGGCTGCCATAAGGAGAGTTGCCGGTGCTGGAATTGAGAGCCACCAGCGTCGTCAGATCACCTGCAGGCGTGACTTTGAATATCGTACCACTGTAGTTGCTGCCACCGCCACGCGTCATGCCGTAAAAGTTGCCATCGCTGCCCTGCACGAGGCTGCCGTATGGTTGAGCGCCGTTGCTGTAATCGAATGCCACTAGGGTGGTGAGTGTCCCGGCGGCGTTCATTTTGAACACCGTGCCGCTGCCGCCACTGCCGCCGCTGGAAGTCATGCCGTAAAAGTCGCCATCACTACCCTGAATCAGGCTTCCATACGGGGCGGAGCCGTTGCTGCCGTCAAAGCTCACCAAGGTCGTGACCACGCCTGCCGGGGTCACTTTGAAAACCGTGCCGGCATTGCTGCTGCCACCATACTGCGTCATGCCGTAAAAGTTGCCGTCGGCCGCACGAAGGAGGGAGCCATAACCAGGCTGCGACGGTCCAGGGGTGCCGAGAGCCACGAGCCTCTGAATGCTGTTCAAGCCCCAGCCCGCCCCGCTGAGAACGATGTCGTAAGGTGCCTCGTCCACATCATTGCTGGCCAGATGCAGAACAGCGCTTTTGGCTCCCTCGCTCACCGGGGCGAACCGCACCGTGAACGTGGTTGTGCCGGAGACCGCGACCGGCGCGCTGGGCGCGCTGACCACGCTAAACTCCGCCGCATGAGGACCATCGATGGTGATTCCAAGCCCCGTGAGAGGTGCCGCACCGCTGTTTGACACGGTAAAGGCAAGGTCGGCCGTGTTGCCAACCACCAAGCCTGGAAAGGCCCGCGTTCCGCCGTCCGGGAGGTTGGTGCCTACCGGTTGCTCCACGGCGATCTCCGCCTCAGGTCCACCCACGAGTCCGATGTCATAAGGATTCTCATCCGCATCATTGCTGCCGATGCGGAGGAAGGCGGACTTGGGCCCGCTGCTGGATGGCGTGAACCGCACCGTCACCGTGCTGCTTCCCAGTGGCGCGATGGTGCCATCAGGCGTGCTCACGAGGCTGAAATCCGCCGCGTCGGGACCGTCGATGCTGGCGACCACGCCTGTAAGGCTATCAATGCTCGCATTCCGGATTGTGAAAACCAAATCAGCAGACGCCCCGACTCCCAGGACACCGAAAGCACGTGCGGAGCCATCTGTGATGAGCCCGTTGCCAGCGTCCCTCACTTCAATCTCCGGCACCAGCGACGGCGCGCCCACGTCCATGGAGAAAATAAAGCCCCGGGAGTCGCTGCCACCGTAAGTGTTCATGCCAAACAGCGCCCCGTTGCTGCCCTGCGCAAAACCCGCCTGTGGAGCCTGAATCGAGCTGGGAGAAAAGCTGAACAGAGTCGTCAGCGTGCCGGCGGTCGTCAGCCGGAAAATGGTTCCTTGACTAGATGTGCCGCCACCGGTGGTCATGCCATACAAGTTTCCATCGCTGGCCTGGATCAGGTTCGGGCCTGGATTGGAGCCGTCGGCAGCACTGAAATGAGTCAAAACGGTGACCACACCTGACGGCGTCATCTTGAACACGGTCCCTCGGGATAGATTGCCGCCTTGTTGCGCCGTGCCATAAAAGTTGCCATCACTGCCGAGCACCAAGGTCCCCCGAGGAGAATAACCAATCATGTTGTTCGTGAAGTGCACCAGCGTCGTCAAGGTGCCACTGGGCGTAATTTTGAAGGCAGTCCCGTTTCCGTTGTTTCCTCCCGTTTGGGTCAGTCCGTAGAAATTGCCATCGACATCACGGACAAGCGATCCCGAGGGATAGGCACCGTTGCTGTAATTGAAATTCGCCAGAGTGGTCAATGCCCCTGCTGGGGTCATTCGGAACACTGTCCCGTAGCCCGAACTGCCCCCGGATCCCGCCATCGCATAAAAATTGCCGTCGTTGCCTTCCACCGGGCTGCCGGCTGGGGTGCCTGTACTGTTTTGGAAACCGGCCAGGGTCGTCAGCTCTCCAGCAGGAGTCATTTTGAAAGCCGTTCCATTTCCGAAGTTGCCGCCATATCTGGTGAACCCATAAAAATGGCCGTCGCTCGCCAGCAACAGGCCTCCATCGGGGAGAGCTCCACTGCTATAGTCGAAATTCACCAAGGTCGTCAGTTCGCCTGCCTGAGTCACCTTGAAAACGGCGCCGTAACCATTCGCCCCCCCGAATACGCTCATTCCATAAAAGGCCCCGTCATTGGCACGAACAAGCGTGTTGTTGCCGCCAGGGTACCCTGCTCCGGGTGACTGGAAGTTCACAAAGACGGTGGGAGTCACCTGCCCGAAGGCCTCGGAACTCAATGCCGCCATGCCTGCGACTAGCAGCAGGAAGGCGAAGGATTTCGTCGTCAGTGCGACAACCGATGAAGTGCGTTTTTTCGTCATGGCTAAGATCATGGATATGTGCGGAAAGAATGGACGCCCGCACTGTTTGGTGCCTGCTGATGTCAGGCATTCCATCTACCCCACCAATGAATGGCAGTGAAAGAAAAATACATGGACTCAAAAGCGCGTCACTCAATCCGACAAGCCTCTAGGAGTTCCTCGGATCAAGTTCTCGATCTTAACATAACCCAAGTCCTAATCAGCTTTTTTTTAACCCAAATCACTTCTGCACGGTGCCACTGGGTTGCTCGGAATTGAAATCTTTCATGGTGCGGTGTGGCGGCGATGATTTCAATCTCTTGGATGGCGGGCACGAGCCTCAAGAGCAGCGGCGCAACCACCGAGCATCTCACCATCGAAACCCAGGCCGATCTCCTCCCTGACACTTCCATGAACAGCCTCGATACCGCCTACGATCGCCAGTTGGCGCAAACCCTCGTCAACATCGCCCTCAACCAGCTCGGAGATCAGCAATCCTCCTCCGGCAATCACACCCGCTACGCCCTCGTGCGCCCCATTTTTGCTCGATGCGCCACCTCCACGCCCGCCTCATCGATGCCCCTGCGGATATCGAAGACGATCTCGCTCATCTGCTGCGAGCCATGGGCTGAGATTCAGTTCATTAGAAAATGCCATGATCGAAGCCAGTAAGCATTCACGCCCCAAGCCCATTCATCTCACCGGTGCTCGTCGCGAAGGCTTCATCCTGCATGCCAAGGCGGTGCAGCATGCTCAGATAAAGATTCGGCAGCGGATAGTTGTCCTTCTGGTCAAAGGCGAGGTGCTGGCCGTGTTTGAAGCCGCCGCCGGCGAAGAGCACGGGCATGTTCTTGTTGTCGTGGCTGCTGGCGTTGCCGAGGTTGGAGGTCAGCAGCACCATCGTGTCATCGAGCAGCTTGTCGGTCTTCAGTTTGCGCAGGAAGGCGGCCCAGGTGTGGATCACGCCTTGCTCCACGCGGGCGAGCTGCTCCAGCTTGTCGGCGTCCATGCCGTGATGACTGAGCGTGTGGTAGCTCTCGTCCACGCCCTCGATGCCCTGCACGTTGTTGCCGGTGACGTGCAGCGTGATGAAGCGTGTGCTGTCCGTGGCGAGCGCCATGTGCACGATGTCGAGAAAGATGCGGTCCACCTCGACCTCGTTGTCGCGCGGGATCTTCGTCGGCGGCGCGAGCTTGACCTTCGGCTTCGGTTTGTGCGTCCAGGCCTCGTTCGCGGCGAGTCGCTGCTCCAGCTCTCGCACGCTGGTGAACCACGAGTCGAGCTTGTCACGATCTCCAGCGCCGAGTTCGCGCTGCAGCGATTTGGCCTCCGCACCGACGACATCCATCACGCTGCGGCCCTGGCGGATGAGTTCAGCCTGCCGCTCTTGCTCCGCGGGCGTGTCATTCACAAACAAGCGCGTGAAGAGCTTCATCGCGCTGTTTTCCGCCGGGATCATCGTGCCGTTCTCGGTGTAGCTCGGGCTCGTCTGCGAGTTCGTGTTCAAAACCAGCGAGGGAAAGCGCGTCTCATGCCCCAGATGCTTCGACATGAGCTGATCGAGCGAGATCGTATTCCGCGTCGTTGAGCCCCGCGCATTCGGACAAGCCGAAAAGATGCTCCCCTCCGCCGTGTGACCACCCGTGACACCCGGATGCGATGAACCGGACACCACCGTAAAGTCTTCCCGCAGATCCTGAATGCCCGCCAGATACCGCGACGGCTTATAATCACGTCCCGAGCCCTCAGGCACCAAATTCGGATTGTGCAGCCCCAACGCCAAACTCATGCCGACAAACCGCTTCGCTTGTTTCGTCTCCTTTACCGCCGCGAAGGCTGGCGTCATCGCCTCAAGCAAAGGAAGTCCGAGCGAAATGCCCGCGCCACGCAGCATGGCACGACGGGAGAGGTGTTTTTGGAAAGTGAAGGTGCTCATGGGGTATACAGCGCGAACGATGTTGGTTCATCTGTCTTTCGGCTTTCGCAGCTGGATCGTTTTCTCACGCAGATTTGTGCATATCCGCAAGCTGGTAGCGTTGACGAGTTCGGGCCGAGAGGTTTTGCGAGTACGACTGGATGGTTTGCGCCCAATCTGGCTCGAACTTACCGAGCATTTGAACTCGATCCTTCGGTTTGGCTTCGAGATAGTCCAGCCACGTGCCTAGCATTCTAAAGATTTCAGAATCAAACGTTGCGGACTCAAATATGCCTGCGCTCTCCGAAAAGAGGTCACGCAGCAAGTTCAGTGGAAGTCCGAGGTCGACCATTTTGAAATAGATTAGGAGTTGGTCTTTCAGATCTTCGCTTCTTGAAGAGATGAGAATGCGTTTCCCGAGTTGGAAGGCTCCCGCTTCGCCTTTGTCGCGCCATGCATCCCATATCGCCTCGGCGAATTGCTCGATGGTGACGTCCCAATCACCGAGATTCGTGCTCTTGTGCGCGTTTGCATAGTTCCACGCAGAATCGAAAGAAGAAAGTCGGCAGAGATGCCGTGCAATCTGTCCGTGATTGTATGCCAGCCTCTCTGTGAATGGCTGACCTTCCCATGCCTGAAGAGCCAGCTCTTGATGTTTCATCGCCTCAGCAGGCTTGCCGGTAGCGGCAAGGCACCAAGCTATCTGCTCCCGGCTGTCCACGGTTGAAAGC
>JBKCXA010000001.1:0-4808 GCA_046316935.1 Prosthecobacter sp. | reverse complement strand
CCACCAATTCTTCACCTGCTAATTTCACCGTTGCAGGGGGACATCTTTACTTCACCGCTACCACCGCCGCGAATGGCAACGAATTGTGGAAGTCCGACGGCACGGCGGTGGGCACAGTTATGGTCAAAGACATCACAGCGGGAACGGGATCCACATCCCCGACGGCTCTTTTTGGCTATAACAATGCATTGTACTTTTACGCCAGCACACCAGCGACGCTCAACGAGCTATGGCGCAGTGATGGCACGGATGCTGGCACAGTCATCGTCAAAGACATCAATCCCGGAGCATTCAATTCATTCGCCGGGCTTTCTGGCTACGCCATCTACAACGGACTGCTCTATTTTTCAGCAAACAATGGCCCGGGTGGCTCAGGCACGGAACTCTGGCGGACCGACGGCACAGAGGCAGGCACAGTATTGGTTAGTGACGTGAATCCAGGATCCACCAATTCTTCACCTGCTAATTTCACCGTTGCAGGGGGACATCTCTACTTCACCGCCCAAACCACCGCCGCTGGCATCGAGCTCTGGAAGAGTGACGGCACCGCCGGCGGCACCGTGATGGTGGCGGACATCCTGCCGGGAACAGGCAGCAGCAATCCCGCCAACCTCACCGCCTCCGGTAATCTGCTCTACTTCACCGCCCGCGGACCCGATCTGGGAGCAAGCGAGCTTTTCAGCATCGACGTCCGGCCCTTCGAGGACATCGCGGTGCAGTATCCTCATGGCACCGACCTCGTTGATGGCTCCTCCACGGTCAATTTTGGGTCGCTGGCCGCCGGGCAGACCAGCAGCCGCATGTTTACGGTGAAAAACAACGGCACGCAGCCGCTCACCTTCACCAGCCTGTCACTCACCGGCCCGCAGGCAGCGCGCTTCACTCTTCCGTCGTTCGCTCTCACCACGCTGAACAGCGGTGCCACCACCTCCTTCTCTATTAGTTTCACCGCCGCGACTGTGGGAACCAACTCCGCCACACTCCGCGTCGAGAGCACGGATCCCGATGAAAATCCCTTCGACATCACGCTGACCGCCAACGTCACCGATGCCCCGGAGATTGTCATCGAGCAGCCTTCGGGAACACCACGCCTGGATGGCAGCGGCACCATCGCCTTTGCGGAATCACCCACGGGCACGCCGGTGACGAGGACTCTCACCCTGCGAAACAACGGCACCCTGGCCCTGAATGTGACCGGCATGAGTATCAGCGGCACCCACGCGGCGGATTTCAGCACCACCGGGGCTGCGGTCAGCGTGCCTGCTGGCTCCAGCACGACTTTTGATGTGACCTTCACACCCTCGGCCGCCGGGGCACGCGTGGCGATGCTTCAGGTGGCCAGCGATGACGCGGACGAGTCCGTGTATGACATTTACCTCACCGGCATCGGGCATCAGGTGACCGCTGGCATGCCTCAATTGATGAAGGACGTGGGGAATGTCGGAGCCTCGCCCAATCACAGCCTGCTCACCACTTTTGGCGGAGCGGTCTATTTCGTCACCACCACCGCGGCGGCGGGCGCTGAGTTGTGGAAGACGGACGGGACGACCGCAGGCACCATGATGGTGAAGGACATCAATGTGGGTGCATTGAGCAGTTCGCCGCAAAACTTCACCGTCGCAGGCGGCATCCTCTACTTCTCCGCCATCGGCAGCGGCACCACGGATCGCGAGCTATGGCGCACGGATGGGACCAGCGCAGGCACCGTGCGGGTGAAGGACATTTTCTCCGGGACCACCGCCTCGAATCCCTCCAACATGGTCGAGTTTAACGGCATGCTGTTCTTCGCCGCCGCTGACAGTGCAGCGAACGGCACCGAGCTATGGAAGAGCGATGGCACAGACGCGGGCACGGTGCTCGTGAGCAACATCAACATCGCTGCCAGCACCTCCTCCAGCCCCGCGAACCTGACCGTGGTCGGCACCACGCTTTACTTTACCGCCAATGGAAGTGCCACCTCAGGATTGGAACTCTGGAAAACCGATGGCACGGGAGCTGGCACGTTACTGGTGAAAGACATCAATCCAGGCGCAGCTACCTCCAGCCCTTCTTTGCTGAGGGCGGTCAATGGCCGGCTTGTCCTCGCCGCGACGACTCCCACGGAGGGGACAGAGCTGTGGGCCAGCGATGGCACAGATGCAGGCACGGTGCTCGTGACCGATCTGACGCCGGGCGCGGGAAGCACCACGTTTTCCAATTTAATCGTGCACGGCAGCGGCAACTTCATGTTCTTCACGCCGGCCTCCGCCACCTTTGGCGTGGAGCTCTGGCGGACGGATGGCACCGCCGCTGGCACCTTCCTGGTGAAGGACATCAATCCGGGCACGAGCAGCTCCAGCGTGGCCAATGCCCTCATCACTCCCAATGGTCTCGTCTTCTCCGCCACGAATGGCGTCAATGGCTCCGAGCTATGGATTTCCGATGGCACAGAGGCAGGCACTTACATGCTTTTGGAGATCAATCCCGGCAGCGCCTCATCCACGCCCTCTAACTTCCGCATGATCGGCTCCCAGCTCTTCTTCGCAGCCACAACAGCAAGTGCTGGCAACGAACTCTGGCGCAGCGACTTCACCCCCGCCGGCACCTACATGATTCAGGATTCGATCCCTGGCTCCTCCTCTTTTACCGCTACCAGTCTCGCGCAGGTCGGTGGCGCGGCGGTGTTCGTCGGCTTTGAATCCCTCAACGGCTCCGAGCTTTGGACCACAGATGGCACCGCAGCGGGTACACGCCTCATCCTGGATCTCACACTCGGCACGCAGGGCAGCGGGGCCACCACATTCTCCATTCATAACGGCAGGCTCTACCTCGGAGCAGCGGATGCAGGCGGAGGAAACGAACTCTGGAGCGTCAACGGAGCCGCTGGCAGCCTCACGCAGCTTCGCGATATCAACTCCGGTGCCAGTGCCAGCTCTCCAGGCACCTTCACCTCCTTGGGAAGCACCCTCTATTTCGCCGCGGCGGATTCCGCCAGCGGGCGAGAACTGTGGAAAACGGACGGAACATCCACCGGCACGGTTTTGGTGAGAAACATCTCCAGTGGCACAGCGAGCTCGAATCCGGCGAATCTCGCTGCTGTAGGCTCCACACTCTATTTTGCCGCTCAAGACACCACCACCACAGGAATCGAACTCTGGAAGAGTGACGGCACGAGCGCGGGCACTGTGCTCGTCAAAGACATCCACACCACCGCCAGCATCAGCTCCAGTCCGGCGAATCTGACCGCGATGAACAACTCGACGCTCTTCTTCACCGCCACGGATGCCGCTGCGGGCACCGAGCTGTGGAAGTCCGATGGGACGACCGCAGGCACCGTCATGGTGAAGGACATCAACGCCGGAACGGCAAATTCCTCCCCCGCCAACCTCCGCGTCATTGGCTCCACCCTTTATTTCACCGCCACCACCGCTGCGAACGGCACCGAGTTGTGGAAATCGGATGGCACGGACGCGGGCACCGTGCTGGTCCTGGAAATCGCCGCCGGAGCTGCCAGCTCCAACCCGGCAAATCTCACCGTCATCGGCTCCACCCTTTATTTCTCCGCCGCCAACGGCACCACCACCGGCCTCAACGGCATCGAACTATGGAAAACAGACGGCACCACCACCTCCATGGTCCGTGACATCTTCCCTGGCACCAGCAGTTCTTCACCGACCAATTTCGCGGCTATCGGCTCCACCTTGTACTTCTCCGCCAGTGGTGCCAGCGCCCAGGCCACCGAACTGTGGAAGAGTGATGGCACCAACGGAGGCACCGTGCTGGTCAAAGACATCCTCGTCGGCACCGGCTCCTCCTCCCCGCAGCTCCTCACCAACATCCACGGCACCCTTTACTTCACCGCCCTCACCACCGCCGAAGGCCGTGAGCTTTGGAAATCCGATGGCACCAGCGCAGGCACCGTCCTCGTCGCAGACATCCTACCAGGTACATCCAGCTCATTGCCCACGGCGCTCGGAGCCATCGACCAGACCCTATTCATCCTCGCTAGCGGCCAGGACATCGGCAACGAACTGTTCAGCTACGACCTCGCCATTCCCGAGATCAGCATCGAGCAGCCCATCAATGTAACCATCATCGACGGCACCTCCTCCATCGACCTCGGAGAAGCCGTTCGCAATGCGGGCAGCACCAGCCTCGTCTTCACCCTACGCAACACCGGCAGCGCGGCTCTCACCGGCTTAGTCCCGCTCATCGACGGCACGAACGCGGCTGATTTTGCCATCACCGGACTGCCTGCCAGCGTCCCTGTCGGCGGGAGCGGCACCTTCACCATCACCTTCACGCCCACCGCCCTCGGCAGCCGCACCGCAGCCCTCCATCTCGCCAACAATGATCCGAGTGAAACGCCCTTCGACATCACGTTGACTGGCACCGGCGGCTACACCGCCGTTGAAGCCTGGCGCCTCGCCAACTTTGGCAGCATCGACAACGCCGGCGCCGGTGCCGATACTGCCAACACCGATGGCGACAGCCTCAACAACCTCATGGAATTCGCCTTCGGCCTGAATCCGAACGCCAGCGATAGCGGTGTCCTCATTCTCAACGGCACCACCCTCACCCAGCGCGGCACTCAGACCCCCCGCGTGGTCACCCAGGGCACCAGCACGAGCTACCAGGCAGCCTACTGCCGCAATATGGATGCCGTCGCCGCCGGCTACACCTACACCGTCCAGTTCAGCGGCGATCTGATCACCTGGTTCAACAGCACCGCCACCCCCACCGTCCAGGCCACCGATGGCAATGTGCAGGCCGTCACCGTCCCCAATCCTATCCTCCACCCCAACCGCCAGAAGCCCCGCTTCTACAAA